>JAGAJA010000063.1 GCA_017829075.1 Oscillospiraceae bacterium
ATTCCGGTCATATTTTCCCTACGAAATTACAACTTGACAAAACTTTTCACGGGAATATGTCAATGCCTGCTCCGCAGTCATTGACAGGGGGAAAACTCTTGTTTTCCCCCTGTGACCCCTTTAGCGCTTCTGACGCGTTTACGCGCTATCGCGCTGAGTGGTGGGGCGCTACCCCACACCCCGCTTCCTTTTGGAAGCCAAAAGGAAGCGAAAAGCATTTTCCGCGCTTCGCGCGGAGCTGCAAACGGAAACCTGCCCGACAAATTCCAATTTAACACATTAATTCTTAGCCAAAAAGCTATTCAAACGAGGTAAATAAAATGAACTTAGTTAAGCTTGAGAGAATTTCCGATATGCTGCATTACCAGGTCGAAAGCGGACAGGTCAAGGGCTGCTCCGCCTATGTGCTGAAGAACGGCAGACCTATCTACCGCGCAAATGCCGGAATGGCTGACGAGGCGCGGGGAATTAAATGGAGCAATGATACTATCGTCCGCCTGTATTCCATGACAAAACCGATAACCGCGGCTGCGGCAATGATCCTTCTCGATCGTGGGCAGCTCGACCTGTCCGACAAGGTGAGCTGGTTTATTCCCGGCTTCAAAAATCAGACGGTACTGACCGACGACGGAAAAACAGAGCCTGTCCGTCAAGAGGTCTGCATAAAAGACCTGCTTGACATGACCTCCGGGCTGTGCTACCCCGACAGAGGATTCCCGGCAGGCAGCGTTATGCAGGATCTTTTCGACAAAATAGCTGATGAAGTTGCGGCTGGCAAACCCACTGACACGCTCGGCTACGCGAACCTCATCGGACAGCAGCCCCTCGCGTTCCAGCCCGGCGATCACTGGATGTACGGCACCTCTGCGGACGTTCTGGGCGCAGTCATTGAGGTGGTTTCCGGAAAGAAATTCGGAGATTTCCTGCGGGAAGAGCTGTTCGAGCCGCTTGGCATGAAAGATACTGATTTCTGGGTGCCGGAGGAAAAACTCAGCCGCTTCGCCGAGAATTATGAGGAAAAGGACGGAAAACTCGTTCCCTGTATGTGGCAGCATCTGGGTCTTACATATCTGTGCAGAAAGCCGCCGGAGTTCCAGTCCGGAGGAGCCGGCTTGTGCTCAACTATGGACGATTATGCGGCATTCGCAGAAATGCTGCTGAACGAGGGCGTTTACAACGGCAGGAGGATCCTCAGCCGCAACGCGGTGAAGTATTTGACCTCAAATCAGCTTTCCTCTGAGCAGCTCAGGACATTCAACTGGGAGCAGCATACCGGCTGCGGCTATGGAAATCTCATGCACATTGCGCTGGATAACGCCGGAATCTCCACCCACCCCGGAGAATACGGCTGGGACGGCTGGCTTGGCTGCTTCTTCGCAAACGACCCGCAGGACGGATACACCTTCCTGTATTTCATTCAGCGCTGCGGAGGTCTTGGCGGACGGCCGCTCAGAATGATAAAACAGATAGTTTACGGCGCCGAGGACTGAGCCATATGTGTAACAATTCTGCTGATTTACTTAACAAATAGCCTAAAAATTCCGAAAAAATACTGGTATGTCTTGTAAAATCCTCTATTGACTTTTTCTTCGGGATATTATATAATAATAAAAAAAGTAATTTACCAAATATAAAGATACCGTGAAAACAAACGGAGGGGGATCAAATTAATGGAGGAACGCAACACTCTGCTGATCGTCGATGACTTTGAGTTCAACCGGCTCATGCTGAGCGACACCTTCAGCGACCGCCAGATAATCGAGGCAGAAAACGGCAAACAGGCTATCGAGGAATTTGAAAAGAACAGGGACAGGCTGTGCGCGGTGCTGCTGGATATAATGATGCCAGTGATGGACGGCTTCGGCATGTTGGAATATCTTGTGGAGAACAAATACATAGACGATGTTCCGGTATTCATTATCAGCGCGGATACCTCTGACAAATCTCTTTCACGCGCTTATGATTTAGGTGCGGCGGACGTTATCGCGAAGCCTTTCAATATCCGCTTTGTCCGCAGAAGAATAAACAACATCATCGAGCTTTACAATCAGCGCCGCTACCTCAGTACGCTGGTAAAGGAAAAGGGTCTGGAAATTCCCGATTTCAAAACAATTAAATAAGATCAATATGCAGCGTGTGAAAATGCGCTGCATATTTTTTTGCAGGATTATCAAAAAGGGCTTGCAAAAAATATAATACTATGGTATAATAAAAACATAATGAGCTGTGCTGTGCTTCAGCACAGACTATATAATGATCATTGCTTATAAGAGAGGTTACAACAATGCTTTATTCACAGATGAGCAAGGAACAGCTCCAGACGGAAAAGGCGGCTCTGGAGAAGCAGTATGCTGACTACAAGGCAAAGGGACTTAAACTCGATATGTCGAGAGGAAAGCCCGCGCCGGAGCAGCTTAATCTTTCACTTGATATGCTGCTGCACTGCCTTGACGGAGATTACAAATCCAGCAACGGCATCGACTGCCGCAACTACGGCGTTCTGGACGGAATTCCCGAAGCCAAGCAGCTTTTCATGGAAATGCTGAACGTAGGCTCTGAGCAGCTTATTGTCGGCGGCAACTCCAGCCTTCAGCTTATGTACGACACCATTATCCGCGCAATGCAGCTCGGAGTTCTCGGCAGCGAGAAGCCGTGGTGCAGATATGAGCACGTTAAATTCCTCTGCCCCTCGCCGGGCTATGACAGACATTTTGCTATCTGTCAGGCTCTGGGAATTGAGATGATCCCGGTAGAATACCTTGAGGACGGTCCGGATATGGACGCTATCGAGAAGCTTGTAGCAGAGGACGAGGAAATAAAGGGCATCTGGTGCGTTCCGATGTATTCCAACCCCACCGGAATTACATATTCTGATGAGGTGGTAAAGCGTTTCGCAAACCTCAAGCCCAAGGCAAAGGACTTCCGCATTTTCTGGGACAACGCCTACTGCGTACATCACCTGTCCGAGGAACACGATCACCTGCTGAACATTATTGAAGAGTGCGCAAAGGCAGGAAATCCCAACATGGTTCTGGAGTTCACCTCCACCTCCAAGATCTCTTTCCCCGGCGGCGGACTTGCGGTCATTGCGGCAAGCAAAGAGAACATTGACTTCATCAAGAGCCAGATGACCTATCAGACCATCGGCTTTGATAAGCTGAACCAGCTCCGTCACGCAAAGTATTTCAAGAACTTCGAGAGCATCACCGATCACATGAAGCACCACGCGGCGATAATCCGTCCGAAGTTTGACGTGGTTCTGTATATGCTGGACAAGGAGATCGCACCCCTCGGCATAGGAAAGTGGAAGAACCCTAAGGGCGGCTACTTCATCTCCTTTGACTCACTTCCCGGCTGCGCAAAGAGAATTGTTTCCCTTGCAAAGGAAGCGGGAGTTGTCATGACCGGAGCAGGCGCTACCTACCCCTATGGCAAAGACCCCAAGGACAGCAACATCAGAATTGCCCCCACATTCCCGTCGGTTGACGAGCTGCGTCAGGCAATGGAGATCTTCTGCGTATGCGTTAAGCTTGCAAGTGTGGAAAAGCTGCTGGCTGAGTAATTTTTCGCGGAAAATAAGCGGAATTTGCCGTAAAACGGCAGTATTGAATACAAGGCGGCATTTGAAGTCAATTCAAATGCCGTTTTAATTATCTGTTGACTTTGATACGCATTTGTGGTAAAATAAGCTATACAAAAAACGGATTTGCACTGGTTTCGGGAGGATAATAATGGATACTGAAATGATCCTGATAATCATTATGGGAGCGATACTGATTTTATGGGTAATTTTCTGCGGGTGCTTTACGGTTCGCCGTATCTTCGGAGCGGCTTCACGTTCAGGCTTCAAGGCTCATATCAAGTGTGAAAGCTGCGGCACTGAATTTGATGTTTCCGCTAAAGAAGCCCTGCGTATTTCCATGACGAAAACCAAGAGCACCACCAGAACCAGAGTACAGGGAGCGGCTCTGGTGAACCGCCCTGTTTACAGCAGCTACGCAAAGAAATTCTATTGTAAAAACTGTGGAAATAAAACCTTCGGGCAGGTCTTGAATCTCGAAGAGATACACGACAGCTTCAAACCTCCAGTAACCAGAGAGGTGCTGAAAGGGTTCGCAATGATGATCGTAGGCGGGCTTGCAGTCATTATTATCATGCAAATACCTATGAGTATCGCAAGAATGGAGAAAGAAAAAGAGATCGAGCAGATGAAACAGCAGCAGCTTGAGCAGATCCGGGAACAATACTGGAACAGTTAATCCGCCGTTCCGCAGGATAATAAAAGCCCTGAGAAGATTTTAGTTTCTCAGGGCTTTTGTGTTTATTTACGGAAGTCCTCCCGGATAAAAGGCTCGTTCCGCTCCTCCGAAAGCAGCAGACCGTATTTCTGCGGACGGCGGTAGGCGTTGCCGTGAACCTCGTTGCGGCGGTATTCCCGCATCTCCTCAATGGGGAAGTCCGCAAGATATATCCCCTCCCGCTCCCCGGCTTCGATGATAAGCGTATCTCTTGAACCGCTGTCCTCCGGGCGGTAGGCAATGCCGTCAAAAGCGGTGGAGTGCCCATTGCAGTCCGGCTGACCGTGAGGATAGTTCACCGTGGCAATGCCCAGCATATTCTCATATGCCCTGCCGCGAAGCTGGGATATCCTGTTTATTTCCATCGGGCAGGCATTCGGAACAAGGATAAGCTCCGCGCCCTTTAGCATCAATATCCGCGCGCTCTCCGGGAATTCCCGGTCATAGCAGATCATTGCCCCGACGATAACTGAACCGCTTTTTGTATCAAGCTCCGCAGTGTAAAAATCCTCGCCGGGGGTGAGCCGCCGCTCATCGCCGAAATCGCAGGTATGAACCTTTGCGTAGTCGAAAAGCCGCTTTCCGGTGCGGTCAAACAGCGTGACCGTATTGCGCGGGAGCGGCTGGTACTTCTCCAGATATGTAATTCCGACCGCAATTCCCAGACGCTTCGCCGCTTCCCCGAATGAATTCACGAATTCCCCGTCCCGCGGCACGGCAATCTGCTCAAGCTCCGAAATATCCTCCGGAATGCTGTATCCGCAGCTCCACATCTCCGGGAAAAGCGCTATGTCCGCGCCCATTGCCGCGGCTTTTTCGCAGTATTCCAGCCCCTTGCGGAGATTAGCGTCGGCGCTTCCCGCGGGCAGAAGCTGGAGCATAGCCACCTTTATGCTGTTCATGAAAATACCTCCTGCGATAAAGGGCAGCCAAAGCCGCCCCTGATCTGTTTATTTGTACTGCTCCGCTATCTGCTCCTTTGTGTGCAGTCCCACAAGGACTTCCTTTGTAACTCCGCCCTCAATTACCACCAGCGTTGGAATGCTCTGCACACTGAACGCGGAAGCAAGCTCCGGCTGCTCGTCAACGTTCACCTTGCCTACCTTTATATCGGAGCGCTCCTCGGCGAACTCGTCCACGATAGGGGACTGCATCATGCAGGGCGCACACCACGAAGCCCAGAAGTCCAGCAGCACCGGCTTGTCGGACTCCACCACCTCAGTTTTGAAATTATCTTTTGTGATAGTTAAAACAGACATATTTTTTCCTCCGTTCTGTAACTGTTCCTTATTATTAGGGAGATCCCATGAGTATATTATACAATATATACCGTGATTTGTCCAGTATATTTATAGTATATCGGACTAATACTTTTATATACCTGTTGAACTCGCCATGTCAGATTTTGCACAGTTTTATACCGGAATAAAATGTTTTTTTGTGAAAAAATCACTATTCTGAAATGGAATTTGTCGGATTTTGAAAAAACGCTTGACTATCCCAGAGGTTTTGTAGTAGAATATAAATGTATAGGGTTGAGAAAATCGGCTCAGCCGTAATTACAAATGAAACGGAGAGAATTAAAATGCAGAAAAGAATTGGCGTACTTACAAGCGGCGGCGACGCCCCGGGTATGAATGCCGCAGTGCGTGCGGTGACAAGAGCCGCAATCAAGAAGGGCTTTGAGGTTATCGGTATCCGCCGCGGCTACAACGGTCTGCTCAACAACGATATGATCAAGCTGACCGCAAGAGATGTTTCCGATATTATCCAGAGAGGCGGCACAGAGATATTCACCGCTCGCTGCCTTGAATTCAAGGAATGGGAGAATGTTCTCAAGGCTAAGGATATCTGCGTTGAGAACAATATGGCTGGTATCGTAGTTATCGGCGGCGACGGTTCCTTCAGAGGCGCGGCTGACCTGTCAAAGGCAGGTATTCCCTGCGTAGGTCTGCCCGGAACTATCGACAACGATATTCAGTGCTCTGAATACACCATCGGCTACGACACAGCGATGAACACCGTTATGGAGCTGGTCGATAAGCTCCGCGACACATCTCATTCCCACGAGCGCTGCGCCGTTGTTGAGGTAATGGGAAGACGCGCTGGTCACATTGCGCTGAACACCGGTATTGCCTGCGGCGCTACCGCTATCCTCGTTCCTGAGATCCCCTATGATCTCAATGATGTTATTGAGAAGATCAAAGAAGGCAGAAAGACCGGCAAGGAGCAGTTCATCATTGTGGTTGCAGAGGGCGTTGGCGGTACCGAGGAGATAGCAAAGCGCATCAACGAGGAAACCGGAATTGAGTCCAGAGCAACTATCCTCGGTCATGTTCAGAGAGGCGGCAGCCCCACAGTACGCGACAGAGTGGTTGCAAGCGAAATGGGCTATTACGCAGTAGAGCTGCTTGAAAAGGGCATCGGCAACCGTGTTGTCGGCATGAAGGACGGCAAGGCATACGATGTAGACATTCAGGAAGCCCTCAGCATGAAGAAGCCGTTTGACGAAAGACTTTACAACATCGCAAACGAAATCAGCTTCTAAATCAACCAAGAAAAAAACTACAACACAGAGTAGGAGAACGTGCGTTAAGTGCCGCATGGACGGAGAGTTGCCGTGCGGACGAAAGTCCTCAGAGCAGAGGGCTGCGGTACGTTCTTCGCATCTCGCTGTACATAAATCGAATAAGAAGCCATGGGGCTTTATTCTGTTTGTATATGGCGGAGTTACGAAAGTTACGGAGGATAAAGACATGGCTTTTTTTCATAACTTCTTTGGCAGCTTCAAGAGATCCGCGCAGGAGCTTAAAAACGTGCGCTGCATTGTAACTATCGGCCTGCTGCTTGCAGCGGCGGTGGTGCTGGACGGCTTCGGCTCGATAAGGATAGGCGACGCAATAAAAATCAATTTCACATTTCTGCCGCTTTCCTTGGTGGGAATACTTTTCGGGCCAGTACCGGGACTTTTCGCCGGGCTGCTGACAGATATCATCGGCTATCTCGTAAATCCTATCGGTACATTCATTCCGGCGCTGGTGCTTATCTCAGGGCTGGAGGGGCTTATATACGGCATGGTGCTGTATAATATAAAGAGCGAGAAAACCGTGAAAACTATTATAAAGATTGTTGCGGCAAGATTTGTGGTGTGCGCTGCCTGCAACCTTACGCTGAATACACTAGCGCTGTACAGCATCGGCTATATCACAGGGGAAAGCTTTGGCGCTCTGTTCCTTGCAAGAATTGCCACAAATATCATAACATTCTGCCTTGGTTCGTATATGATGATGGCAGTGCTGCTGCCGGTAAAGCAGCTTTACGACCGGAAGATACGTCACGCAGGGCAGAAGGAAAGGCTGAATTAACATGACAAAGCTTGGATTTATCGGCGTCGGAAATATGGGCGGCGCGATCCTCAAGGGCATTGAGGGAAAGCTCGGCAACACGGCGGTGTTCGCCTATGACGCAAGCCCGGAGAAGCTGGAAAACCTCCGTCTAGTGGGAGCTACCGCGGCGGGAAGCGCAAAGGAGATCGCAGAGAAGTGCGATTATATCCTGCTGGCGGTGAAGCCGCAGCATCTTGCGGAGGTGCTTGCCGAGATAAAGGACAGCGTAAAGCCGGAAACCGTGTTCATCTCTATCTGCGCGGGAATTTCCGCTGAGTTCATCAGAGAGCGTACGATCCCCGGCGCAAAGGTAGTCCTTGTTATGCCCAACACTCCGATGATGCTGGGCTGCGGAGCTTCGGCAATGTCCCATGACGAGCTGGTAAGCGAGGAAGAATTCGCGTTCGCCCGGAAGATTATCGGAAGCTGCGGCATAACCGAGGTGATCGCGCCGGACAAGATGAAAGAGATAATCGCGATCAACGGCAGCTCCCCGGCATTCATCTATCTCTACGCAAAGGGCTTTGTTGATTACGCGGAGTCTGTCGGCATTGACAAGGACGCTGCGCTGCGGCTGTTTGCCCAGAGCCTTATCGGTTCGGCGAAAATGCTCACCGAGTCCGGAATGACAGTAGACGAGCTGATAAAGCAGGTTTCCTCCCCCGGAGGAACTACCCTTGCGGGACTTGACAAGCTGTATGAGGGCGACCTCACCGGCGATGTGAAGAGAGCCTGCGAAGCCTGCACAAAGAGAGCATACGAATTAGGCAAGTGAGCAGATAGGTTTTTTGTAGGGGAGGGGCTTGCCCCTCCCATTTTTTATCGTGCGATGTTATTACCGACCGGATATCTTTATTGATCGGAGGGGAGCAGAATGATCCGTGTAGCGCAGATACTCGGCAAAATGAACGGTGGCGGTGCGGAGCAGGTGGTGATGAACTACTACCGGTCGATAGACCGGGAAAAGGTGCAGTTCGACTTCTACCTTTTCAAAGGGTCGAAGTATGTTCCGGTGGAGGAAATAAAGGCAATGGGCGGCAGGCTGTTCGTGCTGCCGACCCTGAAGCACCCGTTAAAGTACCTCAAAATCCTGCGCAGGCTGCTGAAAGAGAATGGCTATGACATAGTTCACTGCCACCTCAGCACCCTGTCCTATCTTCCGCTTCTGGCGGCGAAGCAGGCTGGAGTCCCCACCAGAATACTACACAACCACAGCACCTCCGGCGGCGCGCGGGAATGGCACAGAAATCTCGCCAAGCTGCTGCTCAAGCCGCTTGCCAAAGTCAACGCGACTGATTACTTCGCCTGCTCGGAGCACGCGTCAAGGTGGCTCTACGGCAGCCGTGCGGCGGTGAGCCTTTCCGAGCCGGAAATCGCCGTAAAACGCGTCAGGATTATGCCGAACGCGATCGACACAGAGAAATACAGCTTCAATGAGAAAAAGCGGCAGGAGATCCGCAGGGATCTGAAAATACCGGGGAATATGCTGGTTTTCGGGCATATCGGGCGGTTTTGCCCGCAGAAAAATCAAAGCTTCCTTATTGATATTTTCAAGGAGATAATAAAGCAGAACAAAAATTCCTGCCTTGTCATGGCGGGGACTGGAGATGACATGGAGCTGATACAGGCTAAGGCTGTCGCCGCCGGAGTTTCCGACCGGGTGGTATTCGCCGGGCAGCGTAGCGACGCAGATAAGCTTTACAGCGGATTTGACTGCTTCCTGCTGCCGTCCAATTACGAGGGACTTCCGGTGGTGGGGGTTGAGGCGCAGTGCGCGGGGCTTTCCTGCCTGTTCTCAAACAAGGTCACTCCGGAGGCAAAGATCACCGGATCAGCACAGTTCCTGCCGCTGGGGAATGCGGCAGACTGGGCGTGCGCGGCGCTCTGCTGTGCGGGACTTCGCAATAAGAACGCAGCGGCTCAGATCGCCGCAAAGGGCTTTGATATTCATTCCGCCGCGGCTGATCTGGCAGCATTCTATCTCGAAAGATCCGATAATTCTGAAAAAACCGAAGAATTGTAACCCCAAACCTCTTGACAAGTTTACAATTGTGTGATATACTGTTTAAGGCTTGATTGTAAACTAAAGAACAGGAGAAAGTAAACAATGAAAGAAACAAACAATTCAGGTGTGGCTGTAAAGTCAAACAAATTCTTCACAGTAAGGAACATGGCGTTTATCGCGGTAATGGCGGCGCTTATCTGCGTTGCAGCGCCCTTTGCGGTACCTATGCCGGGGTTAGTCCCGATTTCTCTGGCTACCTTTGCGGTATACCTTGCGGGTGGCATTCTTGGAGCTAAAAAGGGAACTATTGCGGTGCTTATTTATGTACTTCTCGGCGCGGTGGGACTTCCGGTATTTTCCGGCGGCGCAGGCGGATTTGCTAAGCTGTTCGGAGTGACCGGCGGCTACATAATCGGATACATTCCCTGTGCTCTGCTGACCGGACTTTTCGTGGACTTGTTCTTCAAGAGCGGCATAATGAAGTCCCTGAGCGAAAAAAAGGGCTTCGGCAAGGTTCTGGGCTGGATAGGCGCAGTGTGGTCTGTCCCAGTGGGAATGATACTCGGCACAGTAATCTGCTACGCATTCGGTACGGTGTGGTTCATCATCGCAAGAGGCGTAACTCTTGAGGTAGCTATGGCGTCCTGCGTGATCCCGTTCCTCCCCGGCGACGCGATAAAGATTGTCTGCGCAAGCGCGATCACAATTATGCTCCGGGACAGACTTTCCCGGATAATGGCGGGTCATTAAAATATCAAAATAGCAAACCACCGAGAGTAATTTACTCCCGGTGGAACTTTTTTATCCTGAGTTAGTGTTCAGTCCAGCTCAAACAGAGCGACCTCATAGTCCTTTACGAAATACCGGATATTTGTCCTGCCCTTTTTGATTATCGTGTGACCCTCGGCTTCAAGCCGCGCTTTCTGGGCTTCAACACCGCCGGGATATTTCTGGTTAAGCTCGCCGTTCGCTTTAAGAGTGCGCCACCACGGAGTTTCGTCCCCGGCACGCTGGTAACTCGCCCACGCCGCAATAGATACGAATATCCCGGCGGTTATCGGCTCGGTGAAGTCCGCGCCGCTGGCTCTGGCGAAATGCTCCCGTATCTTCCCGACAGTGGTCAGCTTTCCGAACGGAATAAGCCTCATCACCCGGTCGTAATCTATCGGCGGGGCAAAGTACATTCTGTCACCGCCGTATTTCTCAATGCTGGCGGGGTCTGTTATCACCTGAATTTTCGGCATATCCTTGCTGTCGTTGAGCATCGCGTTGAAATCCTTGCTGCTTTCGTCTGCCATAATATCACCTCCAAGGCAATTATATCATGCTTTTATGTGCAATGCAATGAGGCTGTTTTATTTTTTACAGATCGTTTTCAACCATGAATTTCACCTCAGCCGAGGGGTTTGTTACCGCTTCAAAAACGTGCCGTGGATATACGGGCTTATCCGGCTTTTTGTCCACGTCCAGCCACACCAAACGGCAGTCTCCGTCGCAGTGTATAGCGTCATAGTCGATGAGTGAAATGTCAAACGGCTTTATCAGAAACAGAAATTCCAGCTCGTGATATACCGTGTCGTCTATACGGAAGAACTTTTCCTCTATTGAATACAGCCGTTCTATCTCCACGTTTACGCCAAGCTCCTCCCATATCTCCCGGAGAATGGCGGCTTGTGTGGTCTCGCCGAATTTCACCCGCCCGCCGGTCACCCAGTACCAATCAGAATGATTGTCCGCAGTTACCAGCAGACGTTTTCCGTCGGTTATCACCGCCCCGACCCGAAAGTTGAATTTCTTATCCCCTGTCTTGAATGTGCAATCCATGCTGTTCCCTCCTTATACTAATAGCCGTTTGAACGAAGGAAAAGATTTACGGAAAGACAGTACCGATATCTAGGGACACGCTGATTAAAGCGCAGCGTATCAAATTCAGCCGCGTGAGTATGCGCGTTTGAACGTGGCGATTTTGATTTAATCAGCGTTTCCCTAGGAAAAGAAACGCAGGCGTACTGTATGTACGTCAAGTTTCTTTGACGACGATAGCGGTGCTGGATTTCTGCAAAGATTTCCTGAGTTTAAATGGTTATTAGTAATATTTATTGTGAGGGTAATTATAGCACATAATTTCGGGTATGTCAATAAAGCTGACGCAAAATCACCAAAACCTCGCCGCTCGGCGTGGCTTTTTTGTCTATTTCGCAGAAACTTCCATTAGCAACAAGCGTTACGCAACAGAAATGCAACAAACTGTCCCTTAAAGGACTTGCTGGCGCGGATTGTCCATTGAAAAAAGCAAAAATCACAGGTATAATAGTATATAGCTGGCAGAAGTCAGCAGGAGGAACACTGTAATGAATCAGAAGGAAAAAAGCCCATTAAAGCAGTCTTTGTGGGGAAAATTCTTTCAGGTGCTTATTACATGGACGGTCTACTTCCTGTTCAGACCAAAGGTCGAGTGGGAGGACAAGACAGTCAGAAAGCAGCTTAAGGGAAAGGCGGCGGTGTTCGTTTTCAACCACACCCACCACTTTGACGGAGCGTTCACCGGAGCAGTGCTGGGGCGGTTCAAGCCCTATGTCCTTGTAAAAAAGGACTGGTACGAGAAAAAGGCGGTCGGGCGCATGATAAGCTGGTGCAGGTGCTTCCCGATAGACCTTGACGGCACGGACGCCGGGTGGTATTCCACCGCAGAGGAGATCATCAAAAGGAACGGCTCTCTTATCATCTTCCCTGAGGGCGGTATCGCAAGAGAGGGAAAGATACAGAAGTTCAAGCCGGGAGCGGCGCTGGTGTGCGCTTCCACCGGAGCGTGTATTGTTCCTATGGCGATCTACGGCGGGTATCACATGGTATTCGGCAGGCGGCAGAGGCTTCTGGTCGGCAGACCGATTGAGAGCAACTGCCCCGAAAATATGCGCCATTCCCAGTATGCAAAGCAGCTTATGAAGCAGGCTGAGGAAGAAACCAAACGACTTTACGGCATCATGGAGCAGAAGTACGGCAACATCGGCACCTACACCGAAAGCTATGCGCCGGCTGAAAGCTCTGAAGAAAATTAATTTTTGAGAGGTATTTATTATGAACACAGAAATCGCAGAAAAGATCAAGAATATGCTGGTTGAGAACCTGAGAATCCCCGCAGACGAGCTGGAGTATGACAGCGAGCTGTTCGGCGACGACATCGGTCTTGACTCCATCGACTCTATCGAGATAATCGCTGGAATCGACAACCTGTTCGGCGTTCAGATGACCGGCGCGGCAAGAGAGAACTTCCAGACTATCGAGACCCTCACAAAGTACGTTGAGGAACACATGGGAGAATAACTCATGGGAAACGAAAGAAGATGCGTTGTAACAGGTCTGGGACTTATCTGCGCGCTGGGCGACAATACAGATAAGTGCTGGAGCGCGGCGGCTGGCGGTATCACCGGTATCCGCGAGGTAAAGACCTTCAGCACCGAGGGCTGCTACGCGAACAAGGGCGCGGAGGTCGCTGAAAGCTCTGAGCAGCTTTCCCACGAGGACTATGACCGCAGCTCCCTGCTGTGCATTAAAGCGGCGGGCGAAGCCCTTGCGGACGCGGGATACACCGTAACGCCGGAGAACTCCGGAAGAATCGGCGTTATCGTGGGCAACTGCGTCGGCGGCGCGGCAAGCATTGACAAGTACTACACCGACGAATTCAAAACCGGCTCCGCAAAGCCATCTGATATCCTGAAAATGCCCGCTTCCGCTATCGCGAACAACGTTGCGCGGCATTTCGGACTGAACGGCGCGACTGCAAATATCGTAAACGCCTGCGCTGCGGGTACAATGAGCCTTTCCTACGCCTGCGACCTTATCCGGGCAGGCAAGGCTGACGCGTTCGTTGCAGGCGGCTCTGACAGTTTCTCATCGCTGGCTTTCGCAGGCTTCCACGCGCTTCACGCTCTGTCAGCGGACGCCTGCTCTCCGTTCAACCACAGCAACGGTATCACGCTGGGCGAGGGCGCTGGTATACTCATCATCGAGAGCTACGACCACGCTGTCGCAAGAGGCGCAAAGATCTACTGTGAAGTACTCGGCTCAGGAGTAAGCTCTGACGCGCACCACATCACTGCGCCCCGTCCGGACGGTCAGGGTCAGATGAGCGCTATCCGCAGAGCGGTGAAGAATTCCGGGCTGGAGTTCACCGATATCAACTACATAAACGCCCACGGCACAGGTACTGCAAAGAACGACGAGGCGGAGTTCCTTTCCCTGCACACGCTGTTCGACGAGAACAAGCATCTGTCGGTAAGCTCCACCAAGTCCATGACCGGACACTGCTTAGGCGCAGCAGGCTCTATCGAGGCTGTGCTGACCGTCAAGGCTGTCTGCGAGGACGTTCTTCCTCCGACTATCGGATACTCCGAGGAGGATCTGGCGGTACTCAAGGAGAAGGCAGGGGACATTGATTTCGTTCCCAACACCAAGAGAGAAAAGACCGTGAATTACGCGGTTTCCAACTCCTTTGCGTTCGGCGGCAACAACGCGAGCATCGTGTTCGCGAAGAAGCCCCACGACCTGCCGGACAACACCAACCGTGAGAAGATCTACATTACCGGTATCGGCAAGGTATGCGGCAGTGCGGCAGAAAATGCCGGTGAGGGCAAGGGTATCCGCGCAAACATCACCTCCGACGACTACAAGGAGCACGGCATTAAAATGGCATTCTACCGCAAGCTTGACCGCTTCAGCCAGATACAGCTCATCAGCGGCATGAGAGCGCTTGCGGACGGAAAGATCACCATAGACGAAAGCAACGAGAACGACATCGGCATAATCATCGGCACTGCCGACGGTCCGATGACGGAGATCGTGGGCTTCCAGAAGGCTGTTGTCGAGGGAGGAACTGCCAACGGCAGCGCGTTCTCCTTCCCGAATACGGTTTATAACGCGGCTGGCGGCTATTTCAGCATTTTCGCGGGAATAAAGGGCTACAACGTGACCGTTGCGAACAGCGTTCAGGCGGGTATCCAGAGCATCTGCTACGCTGCGGACGTGCTTCACTCCGGCGGTGAGAGCATTATGGTGGCAAGCGGCACTGACGAGAACACCGATGTTGACGCAGAGCTTTACGGAAAGCTGGGTCTGCTGGCGGACAGCGCACCCTATTCAATGGATAAGCCGGGCTTTGTGCTGGGCGAGGGTTCGGTTTCCCTTATCATGGAAACTGAAAGCTCCGCTGAAAAGCGCGGCGTTGAGAAGTACGCCGAGGTAGCGGGCTGCGCTATGACCCACTGCGCAGTGGATTTCGGCACGGTTTCCGGCTCTGAAAGCGCACTCGTAAAGGCTATCGAAGAAGCCTGCGCGGACGCAGGTATAACTCCTGCGGAAATCGACGCAGTGAGCGGCTTTGCGGACGGTCACAAGGTGATAGACGGGCTGGAGCTTTCCGCTTACGGAAAGGCATTCGGCAGGGATATCCCGGTGTTCGCTGTAAGGCAGGAAATAGGCGAAGCAAGAGCGGCTGCCGGAACAATGCAGGCGGCATACGCTGCGGAGCTTCTCAGCGGAAAGCTTGGAAACACCGCTGCGGCTTATGTCGGCGGAAAGAAGACCGATGTGGACGTTTCCGGATATAAGTACATTCTGGCGGCGGCATGGGGCGCAGGCGGATCTTATTCCGCTGTGGTACTCAAAAAGGCGTAAAATTCAAAATAAGGCGGGGGGATTCTCCCTGCCTTTATTTTCAATAGAGGAGGACTATTTTGGATAAGGTTGCACTGGTGACCGGAGCTTCCCGCGGTATAGGCAAGGCTTGCGCGCTGCGGCTGGCGGAATGCGGTTACGATATTGTGGTGAATTACAACTCAAACGAAGCGCTGGCGCAGGAGGTTGTCTCCTCCATCGAAGCCATGGGCAGAAAAGCGGCGGCTATCAAGGCGAACACCGCCGACCTGAAAGAGGTTCAGGCGATGTTCCGTGAGGCGCACAAGATATTCGGACGTCTGGACGTGCTGGTGAACAACGCTGGAGTTGTTGATGACGCGTATCTTCTGATGATAAACGAGGATTCTCTTTCCAGAAGCCTTGACATCAACATCAAGGGCTATTTCCACTGCGCGCAGCAGGCGGCGCTCAAGATGATGAGCAAGAAGCAGGGCAAGATAATCAACGTTTCCTCCGTAAGCTCGGTGCTGGCGGTGGAGGGTCAGGGAGTTTACAGCGCGACAAAGGGCGCGGTGAATTCTATGACAGCTACCCTCGCAAAAGAACTTGCTCCGCGTGGCATTCAGGTGAACGCAGTCGCTCCCGGCTTCATCGAAACCGAAATGCTGGACGCTATCCCGGAGGACAAGAAAGCGGAGTACCTCAAGGCTATCCCGATGAACCGCCTCGGCACTGCAAAGGAAGTTGCGGACGTTGTAGCACAGCTTTGCTCCGACGCATTCTCCTATATGACTGGACAGGTCATCGTACTTGACGGAGGTCTTAGCTTATGATGAATCTTCTTGAGATAAACAGCCGTATCAAGCAGCGCCCGCCGTTCCAAATGATAGAGCGGGTGACGGAGCTTGAACCGGGGGTTTCCGCAAAGGGAATAAAGTGCGTTTCTGTGAATGAGCCTTATTTCATGGGGCATTTCCCGGACGCTCCGATAATGCCGGGAGTTCTTATGATAGAGAGTGCGGCGCAGCTTTGCAGCCTTGTTATCGCTCCTGAGGGCGCGGCTGAAGACGAGAGCAAGCTTTATGTGCTGCTCAAGGTAAAGGATTTCAAGTTTCTGCGCCCGGTAATTCCCGGCGATAAGCTGGAGATCGAGGTCAAGGTAACTATGGCATCTGCGGCGGCTTACGAGTTTTCCGCAGTTATCTCTGTTGACGGCGCTGTCCGGGCAAAGGGCAGTATGCTGTTCACAGCAATGGACAAGAGCGCGGTTTATGGCTGATCTGATCGTTGATTACACCGCCTGCATGATTTCCGGCGGGGCGGGGCTTAAGAGCCGGATAGAGAGCGCGGCGGCGGAGTATTCCCCGCTGTGCGGAGAGTATTTCAGCTATCTGTACGGGAAGCGCGGAGCGGCTTTTACCGAGAGCGCCTGCGGATTTCTGCTGCTGGATAATCTGCTGATAAAGAACGGCGTGAACCGTTCGGAGGTCGCAATTGCGAGAAATTCCGACGGCAGACCCTGCGTTATCAACCGCACCGATATTGATTTCAGCATTTCTCATTCCGAGGGAGCGGCGTTCTGCTGCGTTGTCATCGGTGAGAATGCGGCGGTAGGTGCGGACGTGCAGCGGGTCAGGAATTACAGCCGGGAATATCTGGAGCAGCTTGCCCGGACATTCATGAGCAAGTCCCAGCTTGAGAGCTTCCTCATAAGCTCCGACAGGACGGAGTATTTCTACACTGCATGGACGAACAGAGAAGCGGCTTACAAGCGCTGCGGCAGCTATCCCGGACTTACCGATGACTTTGACGGCGCGGCGGCTCAGGGCAGCTTTACCGTTGGAAAAATAACCGCCTGCGGCGGCAGATATTATTACAGCATCAGCCTTGCGTAATGGCGGCTATGCGTGAAAACAGGAGAACGAATGAGAGTATTGATACTTAACGGAAGCCCGAAATCGGAACGCAGCAACACGCTGAATATCACAAAAGCGTTCCTCAAAGGCTTTCCGGAGGACACCGAGGTTGAGCAGGTAAACCTCTATAAAATGAACATCAAGCCCTGCTGCGGCTGCTTTTCCTGCTGGAGCAAGACTCCCGGTCAGTGCGTGATAAAGGACGATATGCAGGAGATCTACAAGAAAATTGAGGCTGCTGACATCGTTATCGAGAGCTTCCCGCTGTATTTCTTCGGAATGCCCTCCCAGATGAAAGCAATGACAGACCGCTGCCTGCCGTTCATGCTGCCGTATATGGGCAACCTTGTGGAGGACAAGAACGCAAGCTTCCACGAGCTGCGGGACGAGAGTATGCACGAAAAGCGGCTTGTGGTAATTACCACCTGCGGCTATGTGGACGAAAAACCCATGTACCCTGCCCTGCTGAAGCAGCTTGACCTTATCGCCGGGGACGGGAATTACACCGCTATTCTCTGCCCGGAGGGAGAGCTTTTCATCGCGGAAAAGGCGAAGCGCCAGCGCGAGGGCTACCTTGCGGAGATCACCAAGGCAGGCGCGGAGTTCGCGCAGAACCGCTGCCTTTCCGAGGAAACAAAGAAGCGCATCGCAAAGCCGATACTTTCACCCAAGGGCTTTGAAACGATCACCCTTGCCCACTGGGAAATGAACAAGTGATATGAACTCTGGACAGGATACGTTACCACACATGACGTGGGCGAGCACATCGGCGCTGTAATATATCCGCATCAAACCAAATGTTATCTTGCAGTTAGGAACTAATAAATAGGATTATACTGATATAACAAGTGAACCGTGCTGTGGATTGCAGCGCGGTTTTGTTTTATCGGGTCGTGGTTTATAAATTGGAATTTGTCGAGCTCCTCGACACGCAACTCCGCGCTTTGCGCGGAACGCTTTTCGCTTCCTTTTGGCACAAAAGGAAGTAGGGTGTGGGGCAAAGCCCCACCACTCGCGCGTAAGCGCGTTACTCGGCGCGGCAGCGCCGCTATACGCATAAAAGGCGCTAAAGGGGCGCGGGGGAAAACAAGAGTTTTCCCCCGATCAATGACTGCGGAGCAGGCATTGACAAACTCAAAAAGATTATTCTAAGTTGTTATTTGGCAGTGCAAATCTGACCGGAAAAGTGGCAAAACCATACCAATAACGCACGATGAGGTAGTTGTCTGTTGCTGCCGTAGGCAGCAACAGACAGGGGGAAAACTCTTGTTTTCCCCCTGTTACCCCTTTAGCGCTTCTGACGCGTTTATGCGCTGCCGCGCTGAGTGGTGGGGCGCTGCCCCACACCCCGCTTCCATTTGGAAGCCAAAAGGAAGCGAAAAGCAATTGCGCTTCGCGCGGAAGTCGCCGGCGGGCGTACCCGCCCGACAAATTCCAATTTATTATCACTTTCACAAACGCTCCCTCGGAAATCACTATACGTCTCCTCAGAGGATTTTTTACCTCAGTGTTCTGCGGTACTTCTCCTTTTCCACCGAATAGATCAGAATTCCCGCCATGATCATAACGCACACCGACATTCCCGCATTCACCGAGGAAAGCTCTCCTCGCGCCGCGTTTGCGGAATACACTTCCTCCGCCGGAGCTGCGATAATTCCGGCTGGAATAGCAAATACTGCGCTCATTACCGCCGCCGGAATACGGGATATCACCAGCGGCTTCACCGGAACTGTTCCGCCGGACACCGCTGTGACCTGCATCAGAACGCATACTCCCCCGAACGAAAGCAGCCCGGCGCAAATCGGAGCTGCCGCCCCCTCCGGGACAAGCTCCCGCACTCTTGTTATTTCAAGGAACGCCGGCAATATTCTATCTGCGTTACCGCCAGCCCCGGCAAAGCTCAGCATCTTTGCCACAAGCCCGGTTATCCCCGCCGCATTCAGCAACGCAGTTACCGCCGAAAAAGCCGCCGCCATTACGCATACCGTGTACATTACCCGTGCGCCGCTGTCCACCGACCGGATAAAGCAATCCGCACTGAGATCACAGCCAGCCTCGCCGCCCTCCAGTGTGATTTTTTCCCCTGTCCTGCATATTATCACCGCCATGACAAGGGACGACAGAAAACAGGCTCCGAACAATATCCCTCCTGCCGCCGCGCTGCCAAAGACCTGCATTCCCGCCGTCCCTATCACAAAGGACGGCCCGCTGCCGTAGCAGCAGCACAGCATTCTCCCAGCATTCTTCCGGGATAATCTTCCGCTGCTCACCAGCCCGGAAAGCAGCCTTGCCCCCACCGGATATCCTCCGATATTCGACAGCACAAACACCGCACACAGCTCCTCCGGGATTCCCAGAAGCTTCGACAGCGGAAAGGTCAGCGGCCTTAACGCAGTCCGGTAAAGCCCACTCTGCTGCATATAAACCGACAATACCGTAAACGCGAACAGCGCCGGGATAACCACCTCAAGGCAGCCGGCAACCGAGCTTTTTACCGCCCCGGACAGCTCTGCCGGATTTAACAGAATGCCCGCCGCAGCGCACACCAGCGCTGCCGACAGCAGATATTTCATTGCTTTGCTCATCACTTATCCTGAGAATTGACCCCGGATACTCCCCCGGCAGCGCCGAAGCCTATGCAAAGCGCCAGCTTCACCGGAAGCAGCGCCCCCTGCACCGTCCCGAATATCAGCGCCAGCAATATCAGAGGGACACAGTACATTATCCCGCATACCGCTCCGGTTTTAAGCCCGCCCCGACGACGCATTTTCCCGGCAGTCCGCCCACATAGGAAGCTGCCCATTGCCGCCGCAGGCACCGCCACGATCCACGAAAGCCCTCCGTCCGCGCCGAGAAGCCACATAATGAGCGCTCCCGCCGCAGCCGTACCTGCCGTCAGCAGATATCCCGCTGCCAACCCAGCGCCGAACGGCAGAAGCCGCGAATTACTGCGCCGCTTTCTCATTTCATCACCCTTTTCATGCTGTATTTGATCTCTGAATAAAATATATGCCGCACTTGTCCGGTTTAGGCTTTATTTTTGGTACAAATTTAGCGTATGTGAATTATTCACAAAAATTTCATTAAAAATTAGGCTCTGTTTGCTGTTTTTTACATTAAACCCCTTGATTTCTTTTTGAAAATACTGTATAATATAAGTGTGTAATTATTGGAGGCATTTAGTTTCCGTTTATTCTATCAATAAAAAGGAGAAATATCAATGGATCTGGAAAATATCACACTACTTGACGTTATCGACAAACGCACTCTCCAGAGCTTACAGGACGCTTTCGCCGCTGCAACAGGAATGGCGGCACTTGCCACAGATGACACCGGCGCTGTCACCGAGGGCAGTAACTTCACCGATTTCTGCATGAACCTCACCAGAAAATCAAGAATCGGCTGCGAACGCTGTAATCAGTGCGACCTCAAAGGCGGTGAAGAAGCAAGCCGCACAGGACGTCCTTCGGTTTACTACTGCCACGGCGGACTTATGGACTTTGCCGCCCCTGTAATGCTCAACGGCAAGCATATCGGCTCGCTTATCGGCGGTCAGGTTCTGCCGGAGGAGCCGGACGAGGACAAGTTCCGCAGGATCGCCGAGGAGATCGGCGTTGATCCCGACCAGTACATATCAGCTCTCCGCAAGGTAAAGATCGTCCCCAAGAAGCAGATCGAAGCTGCGGCAAATCTGCTCTATCAGATGGCAAACGCGCTTTCTGAAGTTGGATATCAGCGCCTTGTTGCGATCGAAAAACAGAAGAGCAAGGACGATATCACAAAGGAAGTCACCACAAAGTTCACCACCATTGACGAACGCATGAACGATGTAATGACCAATATCCAGAACCTCGAAAACTGCTTTGCGACAATCAAGGAATCAGCCGCAGCGTCTACAAAGGCAGTTGAGAGCACAGACGGCATTGTAAAGGCTATCGAAAACGCTTCCACACAGCTCACGCTTATCGGTTTCAATGCCTCTATCGAAGCAAAGAGAGCCGGCGCAGCGGGCGCAGGCTTCAACGTTATCGCGCAGGAGGTTCGTACCCTCGCCGACAAGAACACCAAGCAGGCGAACGAAGTAGAGAACACCCTTAACGAGATCAAGAAAGCAATCACCGGCATTCACGCACAGCTCAAGACCTGCAACGAGGAGATCCAGAAGAACGCAGAGGTTCTGGAAAGCCTCAAGGCACTTATAGACGAAACCAGCCAGCAGGTAAAGGAGCTCAATTAATCGCTGATCACGGCATATCTGCCGTTCAGAATACAGTCAAAAGAAATTCCGTCGCAGAAAGGAAAGTCTATCATGGCAAATCGTTTTATCCTCAATGAAACCTCATATCACGGCGCAGGCGCGATCGCAAACATCGCGACCGAAGCAAAAAACAGAGCTTTCAAAAAGGCTTTAGTATGCTCTGACCCCGACCTTATCAAGTTCAATGTAACCAAGAAAGTTACAGACGTGCTTGATGCCGCAGGTCTTGCATACCAGATCTATTCTGATATCAAGCCCAACCCCACTATCGAAAACGTTCAGCACGGCGTTGAAGAGTTCAAGAAGAGCGGCGCTGATTACCTAATCGCTATCGGCGGCGGTTCCTCAATGGATACAGCAAAGGCTATCGGCATTATCATCAACAATCCGGAATTTGCTGATGTAAGAAGCCTTGAGGGTGTTGCTCCCACCAAAAAGCCTTCCGTTCCGATCATCGCAGTTCCCACCACCGCCGGAACAGCGGCAGAGGTAACTATCAACTATGTTATCACCGACGCAGAAAAGAACCGGAAGATGGTTTGCGTAGATCCTCACGATATTCCGATCGTTGCCATAGTTGACCCGGACATGATGTCCACAATGCCTAAGGGACTTACCGCTGCGACCGGTATGGACGCGCTCACCCACGCAATCGAGGGCTACATAACAAAAGGCGCATGGGAGCTGTCCGATATGTTCCACCTCAAGGCTATCGAGATCATCGCAAAGAGCCTGCGCGGTGCAGTTGACAATACTCCTGAGGGACGCGAGGGCATGGCTCTCGGTCAGTACATTGCCGGAATGGGCTTCTCCAACGTTGGTCTTGGCATAGTTCACTCCATGGCTCACCCCCTCGGCGCACTGTATGATACTCCTCACGGTGTTGCAAACGCGATCATTCTGCCGACGGTTATGGAATACAACGCACCCTGCACCGGCGAAAAGTACCGCGATATCGCAAAGGCTATGGGCGTTCAGGGTACAGAGTCCATGTCGCAGGAGGAGTACAGAAAGGCTGCGGTTGACGCAGTTAAGCAGCTCTCTCAGGACGTTGGAATCCCCGCTGACCTCAAGGCTATCGTTAAGCCGGAGGATATCCCGTTCCTCGCTCAGTCCGCTTATGACGATGCTTGCAGACCGGGCAATCCGAGAGATACCTCTGTTGAGGAGATCACTGAGCTTTATAAGAAGTTGATGTGATAATTGTATAAATATTTTGGGAGGAGCTTTTGCTCCTCCTTTTTGTTTTGTATATGTAGATCCCCCGGCTTCATGGTCGGAGGAATTGTTGAATAAGATACAATAAGATCCCCCAATTGTTATCGGCACAACAAAGCAATTGCATGTAGCCGGAAAGTATCAATACTCAAAACATTACACTAATCATTTTCAAATACCATACAACCATGAATAAATAATTTAGGTATCATTAATTAATATGCAGTAAAATCGTCGTTGATAGAAAGCATAAGAAAATGAACAAAGACGGAAAAGTTTCTGAGTAATCATATAGCCATTACGGAAACGAAATAAGAAATATCCACCGGCGCTCCAAAAGTAAACAAGTAAACGCAAAAACCGCCTCCCTTACGGGAAGCGGTTCTTGTTTATGAGTTGTACTCTAAATCAGCAATTAGCTGTTGATCTTGGTAACAACGCCGGAACCTACGGTTCTACCACCCTCACGGATAGCGAAACGCAGACCCTCTTCAATAGCGATAGGAGTGATAAGCTCAACGTCCATAACTACGTTATCGCCAGGCATGCACATTTCCTTGTCAGCAGGCAGGGTGATTACGCCGGTAACGTCGGTAGTTCTGAAGAAGAACTGCGGACGATAGTTGGAAACGAACGGAGTATGACGGCCGCCCTCTTCCTTCTTAAGAACGTAAACCTGACCGGTGAACTTGGTGTGCGGGTGAATGGAACCGGGCTTGCAGAGAACCTGACCACGCTCGATATCCTGACGGGTGATACCACGGAGCAGAGCGCCGATGTTGTAACCAGCAACTGCCTCGTCAAGGGTCTTTCTGAACATCTCAAGACCGGTAACAACTGTGGACTTCGGCTCGTCAACAAGACCAGTGATCTCAACAGTATCGTTAACCTTAACTACACCACGCTCAACTCTACCAGTTGCAACGGTACCACGGCCGGTAATGGTCATAGTATCCTCAACAGGCATAAGGAACGGCTTGTTCTCATCACGCTCAGGAGCAGGAATGTACTCGTCAACAGCGTCCATGAGCTCCTTGATGCAAGCATACTCAGGAGCATTAGGATCGGTGGAGGTGGAGTCAAGAGCAACCTTAGCGGATCCGCGGATTACGGGAACGTCATCGCCGGGGAACTCGTTCTGGGACAGAACATCTCTGATGTCCATCTCTACGAGGTCGAGCAGCTCAGGATCGTCAACGTCATCGCACTTGTTGATGAATACAACGATTGCAGGAACGCCTACCTGACGAGCGAGCAGAATGTGCTCCTTGGTCTGAGCCATAGGGCCATCAGTACCAGCAACTACGAGGATAGCGCCGTCCATCTGAGCAGCA
>JAGAJA010000064.1 GCA_017829075.1 Oscillospiraceae bacterium
AGCAGATTTCGTACATGACTTATATCAGATGCTAGGCACCAAACCGCAGTAATACTGTATGTATTTCAAGGTTTGGTAACGACGCAGATGATATAAGTCATAGAAATCTGCCGTGAAGGAGGTTTTTAGAGGTGACCATAAGCAAGGCAGCCGGGATAGTCCCGGAAAAACCACAAACAAGCCGAGGAGATCGGCAGAAATATCAGAATGATGGAGGAATACCAATGAACTACGGTCATTTCGACGAACTCAATAAGGAGTATGTCATCACCCGTCCGGACACACCGTCCGCATGGGCAAACTACCTCGGCGACCCCGAGTACGGCGCTATCATTTCCAACAATGCAGGCGGCTACAGCTTCGTAAAGAGCGGTGCTAACGGACGCGTTATCCGCTACCGCTTCAACGGCGTTGGCACAGATACCCCCGGCAGATATGTTTACCTGCGCGACCTCGAGACCAACGACTACTGGTCCGCTTCCTGGGCGCCTGTATGCAAGCCCCTCGACCAGTTCAAGAGCGAGTGCCGCCACGGTACCGCTTACACAGTCATCACTTCCGAGTACAAGGGCGTCAAGTCCGAGGTCACTTATTATGTTCCCCAGGGCGCTACATACGAGGTGTGGGCTGCCAAGGTAACAAACACCTCCGATAAGCCCAGAAAGCTCGCTGTTACCGGCGTGTGCGAGTTCGTAAACGACCCGAACTACGAGCAGGACCAGGTAAATCTGCAGTACACACTGTTCATCACCCGCACCTACTTCAAGGGCAGCTATATCCACCAGATGCAGAACGAGATCTACAACCCGAACAGCGGCAGATTCCTCGGCCTTGCCGGCGCTAAGGTTGACGCTTACTGCGGCGACAGAGATTCTTTCGTTGGCACCTACAGAAGCTACACCAACCCCAAGGGCATCGAAGAGGGTCTGAAGAATGACCTCAACTACAACACCAACTCCGTTGGCGCGCTTGAGAGCGACATCGTTCTCCAGCCCGGCGAGACCAAGGAGCTTACATATGTCCTCGGCGGTCAGAAGACCGAGGCTGAGATCACCGAGATCATCAGCAGATACGAGAAGTCCGGCGCGGTGGAGAATGAGCTTGCACAGCTTAAGAACTACTGGCACAGCAAGCTGGACAACCTCCAGGTAAACACCCCCGACAAGAACTTCAACAACATGGTAAACACCTGGAACGCTTACAACTGCTTCATCACCTTCATCTGGTCCAGAGCGGCTTCCTTCCAGTACTGCGGTCTGAGAAACGGCTTCGGCTACCGCGATACCGTTCAGGATATCCAGGGTATTATCCACCTCGCGCCTGAGATGGCTAAGAAGCAGATAGTATTCATGCTGTCCGCACAGGTTACTAACGGCGCGGGTCTGCCGCTGGTTAAGTACGACCACAAGGCAGGTCAGGAGAACCACCCCGACGAGAACGACGAGAATTCCGTATACGCAAAGCAGACTGGTCACCCCAGCTATCGCGCAGACGACGCGCTGTGGCTGTTCCCGACCGTTTACAAGTACATCTCCGAGAGCGGCGACTCCGCGTTCCTCGATGAGGAGATACTCTACGCTAACGACGGCGAGAAGGGCACTGTTTACGACCACCTCAAGAGAGCGATCGACTTCTCGATGAACCACCTCGGCAACCACGGTATGCCCGCAGGTCTTCACGCTGACTGGAACGACTGCCTCCGTCTTGGCAAGCAGGGCGAGTCCACATTCGTTGCATTCCAGCTGGTATACGCTATCAAGATACTCCGCACCTATGCGGTTGAGAAGAACGATACCGATTACATCAAGTACCTCGATGAGATAGGCGCTAAGCTAGACACTATCCTCTCCGCTTGCTGGAACGAGGACAGATGGATACGCGGCTACAAGGAAGACGGCACGATCATCGGTCAGAGAACCGATCCCGAGGCTTCCATGTGGCTTAACCCGCAGAGCTGGTCCGTTATCTCCGGCTTCGGCACAAAGGAGCAGCAGGAGAAGGCTATGGACAGCGTTTACCGCGAGCTGAACACTCCGTACGGCGCAATGGTAATGTACCCGCCTTATGTAAAGCACGGCTTCCCCGGAGCGCTCATGCAGTGCTTCAACAAGTGCACCAAGGAGAACGCAGGTATCTTCTCCCAGCCGCAGGGCTGGCTGATACTGGCTGAATCCAAGCTGGGTCACGGCAACCGCGCTTACCAGTACTGGACAGAGGCGGCTCCCGCTACCTACAACGACAACGCAGAGCACAGAGTGCTCGAGCCGTATGTATACGGGCAGTTCGTTGAGGGCAAGGACAGCCCGTTCGCAGGCCGCGCGCACGTTCACTGGCTGACCGGTACCGCTTCCACCGTAATGGTTGGTACAACTGAGGGTATCCTCGGTCTGAACCCCGAGACTAAGGGTCTCGTTATCGACCCGTCTATCCCCTCCGAGTGGAAGGAATACACCATGGAGAAGACCTTCCGCGGCAAGAAGCTCCACGTTACCGTAAAGAACCCGAACGGTTCCGAGCACGGCGTGAAGTCCGTTACAGTCAACGGCGAGAAGATAGAGGGCAAGCTTATCCTTGATTCTATCCTCAAGGCTGAGAACGACGTTGTTATCGAGCTGTAATCACAGGTAATACTTATCCCCCGTTCGGCTGAGCGGGGGATTTTTTTATTTCAGGACGTCTATCATTGCTTTGAGAAGTCCGGAAAGCTGTTTGCGCTCCTTTGAAGACAGGCTGTTTAGCTGTCTGATAAGCGTTTGCTGGTTTTCCGGTACGCTGTTCACGGAGGAGTTCTGCTTTACGTTGGTCAGTCCGGCGATGTAGTCAAGGCTTACATTGTAGTATTTCGCAAGGGCGATGGCGCGCTCAAAGGATATCTCGCTCCCGCCCTTTTCGTAGACTGAATAATATTGGTAGGGTGTGCCGAGATATTCGGCTATTTCGCGCTGGGTCTTGTCGTTGTCCTCTCGGAGTTCTCTTATCCGTTTGTAATATCCCATGATATATCATTCCTTTCCATTGAGAAAATCATAACATATTTCATTAGTGTTACTTGACAAATTCAACTTATTATATTATAATATTGATGTAGACTAATGATATTTCATTGGTTTGAAAATGAATGGAGGTATAATTATGAAACTGAAAAAGGTTCTTGCGGGGCTTATGGCGGCGGTGACTGCTGTTACGGCTTCGGTGTGCGGACTGAGCGTCAGCGCGGGAGCGGTGTCTGAGAAGAAAGAGTATTCGGGCAGTTGGTATGTGGATAGTTTGCCACCAATCAGGTTTAAATCATCTGATGATACGCGTGAGTCTGGTGTCTATTATGAAAGTATTAAAAATGGAAAGGGAACAGACGCTTATGTGCTGGAGGATATTAAGCCTACTGATGTTATAACCTATTACGCAACTACTCCAGACGGTGTTGAATACGTCTTGAATATAGGAATATTAACAGAAACATCATATCTGCTGACTAGCAGAAGTGATACCAATTTTTATGAAGAATCGGGTATATCTGTTCAGGATCTGATAAATGAATTTAATAATGATCTTCACGAATGGGATTATGACCATACGTATGATGGACAGAATGTGACATTTGATTCGGTGTATGGGATTAGTCCATATTATCGCACAAACTTTGAATTAATTGATGGGGATTATGTTAATAGCAGTCCGTTTGCTGCTTTAACCGGAAAAGTAAACTGGAGGGTAACTATTGAACCGGGAGATGGCAAAAGTCCGTCAAAACCGAATGATACTGATAACCCTGATAACGACCAGCAAGACGAAATAGCGATATCCAAAAAAATAAGATATACCGGTCATGCAGATTCGATAAAGAATCTTCCTGCTTTTGAAATATATGATAATATGACCGGTGACCGGTACATTACTTCTGCTGGAAGGGGTGAAACTGATCTCAACGTTGATTGGGCAGGGGCTGACGTTTCTTTTAGTGAAGCTATAAAACCATATGACATTGTGACGTACTCTGTCACGCTTCCCTCTGGAAAGAAAAAGAAATTGAATGTAACTTTCCGCTTGTATGATTCTTCTGCTATTACATCTGATGTTATTCCGTCCGGAATAACGGTACAGAAAATGGTAGAGAAATACAATGAGGAACTGAAAAGGCAAAAAGCTTCAGGTTGGTTCAAGGACGCCAAATATATTACATACAAAGATATTTGGGCTATATACGTTTCTGGAGATGGTCAGCAGGATTACAAAGATTTCAAGTGGACGTTTACAATTGAACCGGGAAAGCCCAGCAACGTTATTTCGGATATGCAGTTTTCCGATATCAAAGACCAGCCTTATACCGGCAAAGCAATAAAGCCAGCCGTAACCATCAAGGACGGTACAAAGAAGCTTGTAAAAGGCACGAATTACACCGTATCCTACAAGAAAAACACCAAAATCGGCACGGCTACAGTGACCGTCACCGGAAAGGGTAATTACACAGGCACAAAAACCGTTACATTCAACATAGTCCCGAAAAAGGTTAAGGTGACATCAAAGACAACCTCAAGGAGCGCGACCCTCAGCTGGAAAAAATCCGCAGGCGCGACCGGATATGAGATCTACCGATCATATTATGGCGATAATTTCATGAGGCTGACGAACACCAAGTCCCTGAAATATACCGCGAAGCTGACGGCGGGGAAGAGCTATCAGTTCAAGGTGATCCCCTATACCATCGTCAACGGCAAGAAATTCTACGGAAGCTGGTCTAATGTTGTCAAGACTAAGTAACTATCAAAATAATATCCCTCGCTCCGGCGGGGGATATTTTTATATTAATTCAACTGCTTTGTGGAGCAGTTCCAGCAGTATTTCCTGTTTTTCCAGCGGCAGTTCCATTAAAAGTTCGTATGCCTTTTGGGCGGGGGTGTCGTTGGTCGAACGCTCCAGTTCTTCGAACAGAAGAGATGGTGAAATATCAAGTCCTCTGCAAATGTGCATTATAGATTCAAGCGAAGCGTTTTTCTCGCCGCGTTCAAGCTGACCTATATAGACTGGGTGCAGGTCGCAAAGTTCTGCCAGTTTTTCCTGGCTCATCTTTTTTTTGTCTGCGGTACCTACGGACGCAAAGTCCAAATTGTTTTGTAAAATCTTCCACGGCTATCTCCTTTCTGCACTATATTATATACTATAAGTTTTCTTTTAAAATATTAACAAACTATTGACTTTTATAAATGATTGTAGTATACTATAGTTGTGATTATTGAGAAAATCATGACTATAGTTATGTTTTGAGGAGGTTGTTTATGAAACTGAAAAAGGTTCTTGCGGGGCTTATGGCGGCGGTGACTGCTGTTACGGCTTCGGTGTGCGGGCTGAGCGTCAGCGCGGGGGCGGTGTCTGAGAAGAAAGAGTATTCGGGCAGTTGGTTTGCGTATGATTTGCCACCCATTAAGTTTAAATCATCTGATGATACACGGGAGTGCGGTGTTTATTATGAAGATGCTGTGGGCGGAAAAGGAACAGATGTTTATGTACTGGAGGAAATTAATCCTACCGATGTTATAACCTACTATGCAACTACTCCCGATGGTATTGAATATGTTTTGGATATAGAAATAGTTCCGGAAACATCGCATTGGCTCAATCAGTCAAATATTTGCCGTGAAAAGTCCGGTATATCTGTTCAGAATCTGATAAAGGAATATAATAATGATATTCATGCGTATGGTTCTGTACAGAATGTAACATTCGATTCGGTTAATGAAATTGACCCATACACTGAGCTAAGTTATGAGCTTGTAGGCGATGATTTAATTAATACCAACCCGATTTCAGAAATAACTGAAAAAATCAACTGGAGAATAACCATAGAGCCGGGAAGCGAAGAAGTTATCGACACGTCCACTAAGAATATTTCTACCCTTAAATTCAGCAAAGTAAAAAACTATACTTATAATGGCAAGCCTATCGAGCCTAACATTGTAATAAAGGACGGCTCATATAAGCTCGTCAAGGACAAGGACTATTATATCTTCTATTATGGAAGCGATTCAATAGGAAGCAGTGAAATATATATTCGCGGAAAAGGCAGCTACTTCGGAGAAAAGAAAATATTTTTCAACATACTGCCCAAAAAGCCAAAGATGTCGGCAAAAACAGATGACGGTTATGCAACTTTGAAATGGACTACATCTAAAGGAGTGCAGTTCTATCAGGTTTATTATTCGGTAAATGGCGGGAAGTACAAGGAATATCCTATAAAGTACTATTCTGAAATCACTGATGACTATATGTCCGTAGTGCTCGAACTCAAGAAAGGCAAAACCTATAAATTCAAGGTAAGAGCCTATCGGACCTGCGAAGATATAAGCAATAATCGCAAAATGAAAACCTACTACAGCAAGTGGTCAAAAGTGGTAAAGGTTAAACCATGATTTATAATATATTCCCTCGCTCCGGCGGGGGAATTTTTTGTTTTCAGATGTATTAATTTGTTAAAATCCCGTGTGCGGCACTTGATTTTCTGATAAAAAGTGTATATAATATATAATGGATAACAATATAAAGTGCTGTATAAGGCACAAAAGGAGCAGAAGAATGAAGGACGGATTCATCAAGGTCGCTGCCGGCACCCCCGACATAAAGGTAGCCGACTGTAAATATAACCGCGCGCAGATAAACGAGCTTATCGGCCGCGCCCACGCTCAGGGAGTGCGCGTGCTGGTGCTGCCGGAACTTTGTATCACCGGCTACACCTGTCAGGACTTATTTTTTCAGCAGACGCTGCTTGACGGCGCGCTGCGCGAACTCAAAGAAGTCGCTGGGCACACCGCCGGACTGGACATGCTGGTCGCTGTCGGCTGCCCGCTGAGATTCCGCGGGGAGCTTTACAACTGCGCCGTTGTGATAATGAACGGAAAGATCCTCGGCGCTGTGCCGAAGAAATTCCTGCCGAACTACAACGAGTTCTACGAAAAGCGCCATTTCACCGCCGCGCCCGAGGGCGAATACGACATTGAACTTTTCGGCGAGAAAGTCCCGTTCGGGCTGGGACTGCTTTTTGAGTGCCGCGAGGTCCCCGAACTGGTTTTCGCCGCGGAACTTTGCGAGGACCTCTGGGCTGCGGAGCCGCCGAGCATTTCACTGGCGCTGGGCGGAGCGACCCTCATCGCGAACCTGTCCGCCAGCAACGAAACCATCGGCAAGGACGCTTACCGCCGGGAACTTGTCAACAGTCAGTCCGCGCGGCTGCTGTGCGGGTATGTCTACGCTAGCGCGGGTTCCGGCGAGAGCACGCAGGACTTAGTGTTCAGCGGGCACGACATAATCGCCGAGAACGGCACGGTTTTAGCCGAAAGCAGGCTGTATTCCACCGGGCTTACTGTATCTGAAATAGATGTGCAGAAGCTAGCTTCCGAGCGCAGGAGGAACACCAGCTTCGAGGGCGGATTGCGCCCCGGAATGCGCCGCATTCCGTTCGATATGGAGATAAAGGATACGGAACTTACCCGCACGGTAAGGCGCACGCCGTTTGTCCCGGACACCGCCGCCGAGACCGACCGCCGCTGCGAGGATATCCTCACCATGCAGGCGCACGGACTTGAAAAGCGCGTCCGTCACACGAATGCGAAGACCCTTGTGATAGGCATTTCCGGCGGGCTGGATTCCACGCTTGCGCTGCTGGTGAGCGTTGAGGCGATGAAGCTTCTCGGCAGACCCGCTTCGGATATCCTGGCGGTGACTATGCCCTGCTTCGGCACGACAAAGCGCACGAGAAGCAACGCCGAGCGCCTTTGCGAACTTCTCGGCACTCAGCTTCGGGTAATAGACATCGCGGATTCGGTAAAGCAGCATTTTAAGGATATCGGTCATGATGAGAGCAACCGCAACGTGGTATATGAAAACGGTCAGGCGCGGGAACGCACAAAGATACTCATGGACCTTGCGAACGCGGAAAACGGCATGGTGATAGGCACCGGCGACCTTTCCGAACTGGCGCTCGGGTGGGCGACCTACAACGGCGACCACATGTCGATGTACGGCGTGAACGCTTCCGTACCGAAAACGCTGGTGCGCCACATCGTGAAATATTATGCGGGCACAGTTGAAAATGCGGAACTGCGCGAGGTGCTGATGAGCATTTTCGACACGCCGGTCAGCCCCGAGCTTCTCCCGGCGGACGAAAACGGAGATATCGCCCAGATAACGGAAGACCTCGTGGGACCCTACGAACTGCACGATTTCTTCCTCTACAACGGGATACGCTGGTGCTTCCCGCCGAGAAAGGTCTTCCGGCTGGCGGAGTATGCATTCCAGGGCAGCTATGACCGCGGGACTATCCTCAAGTGGCTGAGGACGTTCTATCGGCGGTTCTTCTCGCAGCAGTTCAAGCGAAGCTGCCTGCCGGACGGCGTTAAGGTGGGTTCTGTCACACTGTCGCCGCGCGGCGACTGGAGAATGCCCAGCGACGCATGCGCTTCACTCTGGCTGGAGGAAATAGACAGGCTCTGACCGTTAAATGCGGGAGGTAATTATTTTGGACGGCTTAAACGATATAAAAAGACGGCTGATTCATTTCGATACGGACGGCAGAAGCATAGTGTCCGATTTTGTTGAGGTCAGACAGCGCAGGACTGCGGCGCTTCGCCGCGCGGTACACGCGTGCTTTTATATTCAGTGCGCGGCGGCGCTGGTGTGCGCTGTGTGCGGCTTAGTGGCAGGCGGGGCGTTCACCGGGCTGGCTATGACCATAGGCGG
>JAGAJA010000006.1 GCA_017829075.1 Oscillospiraceae bacterium
AAACGAGCAATAAGAATTCCATACTGATACGGTAATAATGATACTTCCGGCGACGGCTGTCCCATAGGAATGGGCAGAGGTGAAACCCCTATGCGTAGGAGCGTGATTGCCTACGGCTTGCTTTAACAGCCAACAGAATATGATAACAGGGCGGCTGTTCTGAACAACCGCCCTTTTAATAGTCTGTTTACACAAAAGAGTGTTATAGCACGGTGCTACATATAGCACCTTTGGAATTTGCGCTCCTTTGTGTAAGCATATTTTTCGGACAAGAGGTTTTCGGTAATCTGCAACAAAGGAGTTGATGTGATTGTGCCTAAAAAACGAGTTCTCACCATAAAAGAAGCCGCAAGCTTGATTGACGGACTAACTCCGTTCAGAGTGCGGCAGATGTGTATTTCGGGACAGCTCCCGTGCTTCAAGGCAGGCAGAAAGTACCTTATATACGAGGAAAACTTGTATAAGGTGGTACTCTGCGAGGGGGCTAAAAGCAACTACAATGAAAAAGTCGAAGAAATCGCAAATTAGGTATTGACAATTTACCGCTTTAAAGTGTATAATTATAGGTGGTAAGATGTGTCATAATCTTAAATTGACGAGGAGGAGTTTAAGTATATGGCAACAGTCACAAAAAGAGGCGACAGCTACCGAATAAAGGTATCCTGCGGATATGATGTAAACGGCAAACAGGTTGTTCAGACAAGGACGTGGAAGCCTGACCCCGATATGTCGGCTCGGCAAATCAAGAAAGAGCTGGACAGGCAATGCGTAATGTTTGAGGAAGAATGCAAAAAGGGACAGGTCGTAGCAACAATCAAGTTTGAAACCTTTGCAGAACAGTGGTTTGAGGAGTACGCAAAAATCAATCTTCGCCACACCTCTTTTGTTAGAATGAAACAGCTTACAAACCGAGTTTACCCTGCAATCGGGCATTTAAGGCTTGATAAGATTACGGGCAGGCACATTCAGCAGTTTGTCAATGACCTTATAAACAGCACAAGTGAACGAACAGGTAAACCCCTTGCAAGAAAGACCGTAATTCATCACTTGAGCTTCATATCCGATGTATTCAGCTACGCTGTGAAAATGGATATGATTTCCGACAACCCTTGCCGTAAAGTGACAGTACCGAAAGGCGAGGCAAAGGAAAAGGACATCTACACCATACAGGAGATTACTCGTGTATTCGAGCTGCTTGACGGTGATGATGTTCCGACAAAGTTCAGAGTGTTTTTCAAGCTCGCCGTTTACAGCGGCTATCGCCGTGGTGAGCTGCTCGGTTTGGAGTGGAAGGACGTGGATTTTGAGAACAACACGATTAAAGTCCGCAGAACGTCCAACTACACAGGAACAAATGGCATTTATACCGACACGACAAAGACAAAGAAATCTCAAAGAACGCAGAAATATCCGCAGTACGTTATGGATATGCTGTGGGAGTTGAGAAAGGAGCAGGACGCAGAGTGCGCTCGTTTGGGCGACAAGTGGCAGGATTTTGACCGCTTGTTCATCAAGTGGGACGGAAGCCCTATGCACAACAACACTCCGTACTTTTGGTTCAAGGAGTTCTGCGAGAAGAATGACATAAGATTTTGCGATATTCACTCCCTGAGGCACTTACACGCAAGTCTGCTCATAAACGCAGGAGTTGATGTGGTGGCGGTATCGGGCGATTTAGGACACGCTCAAGTTTCAACGACGAGCAACATTTACTGTCATATGTTCCAAGAAGCACAGGCGAGGACAAGTCAGGCAATCGCAGAAGCACTATTCTTTGACAAAAAGAAAACGCAGGGCGGCGAAAAGACCGTTCTCCCTGCGTAAAGACCAAAAAAATCGCAATAAAGACCAAATAAAGACCAAACCCAAAATCGGGCAAAAAATAAAAGCTCACAAACGGCTTTGTTAAGCCATTCGTGAGCAAACGTGTGTGGTGACCCGTACGGGAATTGAACCCATGATTCCGCCGTGAAAGGGCGATGTCTTAACCTCTTGACCAACGGGCCATAAATAAAGCTGCAAGGCTAAAAGTATTGCAGCTTAAATGGTAGCGGTAATCGGATTCGAACCAATGACACCCTGGGTATGAACCAAGTGCTCTAGCCAACTGAGCTATACCGCCGTATCTGCCGTCAAACAAACCTCAACGACTTAATTATTATATCACGATTAAGTGGCTTTGTCAAGTAGTTTTTGAAATTTTTTTAATATTTTTTGTAATAACAGAAAAAAATCATGCGGATAAGATTAAAAAAGGGAATTAACCGCCCGCCCAGAGATAAGTATAACGCTTGAAAAGAGCTGAAATATACCGCATTGGATATTTGTGCTATTGACATGGGGAGAAAAAAATGCTAAAATATAACAGATACATAATTTGAGCGAAAGGCGGGATAACAATGAAGAAGCTGCTGTTTACATACAACCCAAACTCCGGAAGAGGCGCAGTAAAACAGGTGCTTTCAGACATTATCGGGATATTCACCCGCGGCGGATATGACGTGCTGGTACACCCTACCTCCTGCCCCGGTGACGCGATTGAATACATCACCCGGCGCGGCAAAGAGTTTGACCTGATCGTCAGCAGCGGCGGCGACGGAATGCTTCACGAGCTCGCCTATGGTTTAATGGCGGGAAAAAACGGCTGTCCCTGCGGATATATTCCCTCCGGCACGGTGAACGACTTTGCTTCCTCGCTCAAGATCCCCCGCGACATGGTGAAATGCGCCGAGATGATCATGCAGGAAAACTTCCTTCCGGTAGATCTGGGTAGATTTAACGGCGGTTATTTCGCGTATATTTCCGCTTTCGGCTGGTTCACAGATGTGAGCTATTCCACCAGCCAGAAAACAAAAAACTACCTCGGCCCCTTTGCCTATTTTCTTCAAGGACTGAAATCCTTTGAGCCTAAGTATCTCCGGGAGAACTCCGGCAGGGTCAGGATCACATGGGAAAACGGCGAGATCGAGGACGAATTCATCTACTGCATGATTGGTAATACATATTCCGTGGGCGGACTTAAAAACCTTGTCCCGGACGGCGCTTCCCTCACCGACGGTAAGTTGGACTGTATGTTCATCAAAACTCCACGCTCGCTGTCAGATCTCGACGATATCAACCGGATAATCCTCAGCCACTCCTTTGACAGCGATAATATCGTCTGCATTAAGACCTCGCGGCTGGAGATCTCCTGCGAAAAGCCGTTTCGCTGGACTTTAGACGGAGAAAACGGCGGAGAATACACCTCGGCGGTTATAGAGGTTGCTCCCGGAGCGCTCAAGATTGCCGTGCCTGAGGAATAACTATATGGCGCAATTCGGCGGCTTTGCTTTTTTGATATTGAAGCTTTTGGTTGGTTATGATATAATAAGTAAGACGGGTTGATAATCTGCTCGATAAATCGGAATTTTCAAAGGAGAGAAGAAATGAATAAAGCACTTGTTGTTATTGATATTCAAAACGACATCACAAAGCACTACAAAGATATCGTTGAAGGAATCAACACTGCAATTGATTGGGCAGAGAAGAATGGAATGCACATCGTTTACATCAAGCACAATAACATTACAGCCGGAACCCGTACATTCAAACCGGATTCCAAAGGTGCCGAACTTGTACCTGAACTCAAAGTGGTTTCAGACAATATCTTTGTAAAAACCAAAAGTAATGCATTGACAAGTGAGGAATTTACTGCGTTTATTGACACTAATCAAATAAACGAGTTCTTTATTACCGGAGCAGATGCAACTGCGTGTGTGAAATCTACGTGTTTCAATATGACAAAAGCAAACTATATTGTTCATGTGATTTCCGATTGTGTTACCAGCTACGATTTGAAAAAAATGGACGAAATGCTGACATATTATGCAAACAAGGGCTGTGAAGTAAAAGCTCTCTCCGAGTATGTCGGATGATTTTGATTTTCTGCAAATCGGAATTTGTAGCGTAGTTTAAGTTTGAGCATGGACACCCGTAGGGGAGGGGCTTGCCCCTCCCGCCTATACAAATCGCCTTTCACGGGAGGGGCAAGCCCCTCCCCTACGATATATTTTCAAACGAAAAACCACCGCCAAATTCCCATAAGTCGAGCAGATTACTAATAGAACAAGCGACCAAAGAATTTCTTCTTTGGTCGTTTTCATATTCGCATATCTAACGTTTTTTTACGGTACAGGGAAATAAACCCACTTGTCGAATTATCGGTTGCCGCTTGTTCCGTTTGGTATGTTCAACATCTGGCGATATTCAAAGAGCAGCGCAACCAAAGCACTGCTCTCAAATTTATATTCTCACGATCTCCGCCGAAAACGCCTGACATTCCTCGATATCATGAGTTACAAGCACCGCCGTTTTCCCTGCCAGCATTTCCCGGCAATAGGACATCACCTGATCCCGTGTTGCTTCGTCAAGCCCCTTGAACGGCTCGTCCAGCGCTATCGCACCATAATCCGCAAGCAATGCCCTTACCAGCGCGACCCGGCGTTTCATGCCGCCGGAAAGCTCCCTTACCGGCTTGCCGCCGCAGCCGGTAAGCCCTACTGCGTCAAGAGCCTTGCTAATCTCATCATCACTGCGGCTGTTTCCGCAGACCAACCGGATATTCGCGGCAGCGGTTAGGTTTTCGCACAGCCTGTCCTCCTGAAATACCGCGGCAAAACGCGTTCCCTCCGGAGTTACCTCCACCCTGCCGCCGTCCGGCTTCAGCAGCCCGGTCAGCAGCGAAATAAGCGTTGTTTTCCCGCAGCCGGAGCTTCCCATTACCGCAGTAAGCTTCCCCGCTGGGAATGTCCGGCTGAAATTATCCAGCACGGTGTTTTCGCCGTATTTCTTGGTAAGTCCAACAGCGGATATTTCCGCAGGAACAGCCGTACTTACCTCAGCATGAGGATTGCTGCGCCGATGTAAAATAACCTTTCCGGACACCAGCTCCGCTCCGGCGTTCACCAGCAGCAGGAACAGCTTCTCGCACAGCCAGCTCAGCAGTATAACGGTGATAGTCCACGCGAACATATCCGCGGTTTCAAGGTATATCTTCGCTTCGTACAGCTTTTCTCCGATCGAGCCGGAGGGAATGCCGATGATCTCCGCCGCCGCGCCGCTTTTCCAGCTAAGACCCATTGCGAGCCGCGCCGCCGACCGGAAATACGGCAGTAGCTGGGAGAGATACACCCCGATGAACCGCCTGCCCGCCGGCACATGAAACAGCTCCGCCATTTCCGTCAGCTTCGGGTCAAGACTTTCTATGCCCTCCAGCATATTGGAATACACGATAGGCAGGGAGATAAGGAACGATACAAGCGCCGACAGGTTGCGGGAGCTTACCCACACAAGAGCCAGCACAGTTATGCTTGCCACCGGAACCGCCTTAACTGCTGAAACCAGCGGCGACAGCAGGGTTTTCACAAAACGCAGCTTTCCCGCAAGCAGCGCGAGCGCCGTTCCGCTGAAAAGTCCCAGCGCAAAGCCGCAGAGGATCCTTCCCGCAGAGAACCACACGCTGCCCCAGAAATCCGCCGACGGAACAAGCTCAATAAGCCTTGCCGCAGCTTCGATCGGAGAAACCAGCAGGATCTTCTGATCCAGAAGCATTGCGCCGACCTGCCACAGCGCCAGCCAGAACAGCACGCACGCCGCGGTGATGAGCCGTTTTTTCACAGAAGATCCCTCCTTTCAGAGATCAAGCCCGCCGCTGTATTCCGGTGGGCTTGCGCATTTTATGCTCCGTAATAGAAATCGTCAGCCGGGAGCGCTCCTCCGACAGAAGCCGCTTCGCTTTCATACAAAACGCTGAGATATCCGGAAAGCTTCTCTTTCATCTCCGCTCCGGAAATGAATACGATGTTGCACTTGGGCAGAGCCTTTTCAGCCACCGCCGCAGGTACGATGTCAAACTTTCCGATAAGCTGCGCCGCGTCCGCTGTGTTCGCGTTGACGTACTCCACAGAAGCGCTGTATTCCTCAAGGAAGCTGTTCAGCGCGTCCGGATACTGCTCGGCAAATTCTGTCCGGGCAATGACAACTCCGGTCACAAGTGCGCTGCCGTTGTTCAGAGCCTCCCACTCGCTGTTCAGGTCAAGCACAACGCTCACGCCCTCGTTCTTGGTCTGTGCAGTGGTGACGAAAGGCTGCGGGAGCATAGCCGCGCTTCCCTCGTCCGTAACAAGAGCAGACAGGCACTCGGAATGCTCGCTCTTCCATTCGATCGTGACGTCCGAATCCGGGTCAAGTCCGTTCTGGGTCAGGATATAGCGCAGCGCGTATTCCGGGGTCGCGCCCTTTCCGCTGGCATAGATCGTCTTTCCTGCGAGGTCAGAAACAGAAGCGATTGTCGGCTCGCCGTTCTGAACGATGTAAAGAACTCCCAGCGTATTCACCGCCAGAACCTTTACACCGCCCTCGGTCTTGTTGTAAAGCACCGAAGCAAGATTTGCAGGAACGCAGGCGATGTCGGTATTACCCTGAACGAGCGCGGGAGTAATTTCGTCCGCTGCGCCGGCAATGGTGAACTCAAAGCCGCTGTTTTCGCTGTTGTCGTCCATGAGCTTTATCATTCCCATTGCGGTTGGGCCTTTAAGCGCGGATACCCTGATCACCTCCGGGGCTGCGGGGTCTTCCTCTGACACGTCGGAAACGTCGTCAGCGGATTCGCTCTCCGGCTCTGATGCCGATGCGGAAGAATTCTCCTGCTCCGAGGACTCGGCAGAAGTTGCCTGCGAGGAGCTCTCCTGCGAGCTGCTTTCTGTTGAAGCCGCGCAGCCGGCAAGCATTCCCACGCAGAGAACTGCGGCAAGCGCGCTCTTGATCTTTCTGGTAATTGTCATGATAGTTGTCCTTTCTCCGTTTGATTTTTCTCTTCTGCTGCGGATCGCTTTGAGTACACCGTCTTTACGGTGACGCCACGCAGTCTGCCCAGCTTTCCGGACAGCGCTGAGATAACGTCCATAGGCGCGTCAAGAACAACATTGATTATGCTCAGACCTTTTTCACGATAGGGAATACCCATTCTGCCGATGACGTGACTGCGGCATTCGTGCAGCAGCGAATTAATCATAGAGGTGCTGTCCGCATCGACATTCTCTCCGCTGTCAACTATCATTGAGATAACCGCAACGCGTGTTTCCTCCTGCATAGAGTTCCCTCCCGAAAAAAAATAACGCCCTCCCGCATAGAAAGGCGCACCATACCACTCCGCGCAGTGCGGAGGAGCAAAACTATCGCCTTTTGCCTCAAGTCCCGGAATACCGCGAGTTTCGGCAGCAGAAAAACTGATTCATTCCGTCAGAAAGGCAGAGCAGAGCCTGACTTCGGGTTTGAATTTACTTTAATTAATATAGCATATTTTCAGCTTTTTGTCAAGTGCATGGCGGGAAATATCCGCAAAAATCAGTGAGCAGGAGCATGGACTGTTGAAATACTTAGAGCGGAGCGACAAAACCGCGCGGAGCGCGGAGTGATTTTCGCTTCCTTTTGGTACAAAAGGAAGTAGGGTATGGGGCAAAGCCCCATTTTGATCCGCGCGGAGCGCACTTCTTTTATCTTCCCCTCTGCACCACCTTTCCTTTGAAAAGAGCGAAGCGTTTTTTCAAATGATATTTTGCTTTTTCTAAATGCTGAGCTCCTGCGCAGAAACGCAGGAGCTATATATTATTCCGCGATCACTCCGCTGCTGACAAGATATCTTTTCAGCTCTGCTCGGGTGCGGGAAAGCCGGGTCTTTACTGCGGTTTCGGTCATTCCCATGCCCTCGGCAATATCCCTCACCGACATATTGAAATAATACCGCCCGGTGAAAATGTCCCGGTTCTTCTTGTTACAGCCCCGCAGGAAACTGTTCAGGCTGTCGGATATCTCCCGGCTGTCATACTGCTGGTCAACGCTCACGCTGTCCGGAATAACCTCCGCAAGCTCTCCGTAAAGCTCCTCGCAGGAACGCCGCCGCAGGTTGTCGTACAGGTTCAGCGCGGTGTTCCGGACTATTGCGCACAGATAGCCGCACAGTGAAGTCGGGCGCTTCGGCGGTATCGCATTCCACAACTTCATGTAGCTGCTGCTCACCGCTTCCTCCGCGTCCTCCGGGCGGGTGAGAATTCCGCCGGCTATCTTCCCGCACAGCCTGCCGTACTTCGTCTGGGTTTCGGCGATAGCCTGCTCACTTCGCTGGAAGTACAGCTCGATTATCTGGTTATCGTCCATCAAATTCACCCTCGCTTTCGATGTCTTCTATATCCCAGTCCTCTGACCAGTCTATCGGGATAACGTCACCGTAAAAACCTGCAATTTCCAGCTCGTCCTCGGTGATATCCACTCTCAGATCTCCTAATGTCCAATCTGCTCCTGTCTTGACGATCTGCTGACAAACCCAGCGGCTTTCTCCGTCCCGGGTGAACTGCTGGAAATAGAACAGTACCTCATTTTCACTTAATTCGGAAATGCGGTAGCCGTCCCAGCCCTCCATATCCGCTGTGTAATAAGCCGCCGACCATAATTCACCATACACCTCACTAAGTGCATAGCCAATCACCGCTCCAAGGCTTATTCCCTCGGAACTATCGCTGTGATGAAGCTTGTAGCGTTCCAGACCGATCCATGAAATACGGCTACTGCCGGCATAGCCCATTGCCTTGCCCATGGTTTCCCACTTCGCAATGTATTTATTCGGCTCTGCAAATCCATTTTCATCAGGAATATACAGATACATAAACGTAGGTTCAATCTCCGGAATATAGTATACCTTCATTCCCTCTGTTGTGTGCTGATACATTGCCCAGCCCTCAGCGACTTCTTCAATTCCCAAGCAATACTCTGCCGGGGTAAATATATCTTCCATATAAAGCAGAACAAATGACGGATATTCTTCGGACTCGCCGACCCAGAAGTCGTGGAAATGCTGCTTGAAAAGCGTTAATCCTTTCTTGGAGACCATCTCAAAGATCTGGTTATCTTCCGTTCCAAAATAAAGGTCAGAAGTAGTCTTAGCGCTTCTCATTTCCCATTCTCCGCCGTTTCTTGCAAATGTCACGTCAAAGAAAGCTGGCTCCGAGGTGTTTTTTTCGAAATACTCCATTCGCAGAGTAACGCTATTCTTGGTTTGCTCTAATAAAATTATATTGTCCCAGCCATTGAAATAACTGCTTCTGATCCATAGGTCAGCTTCGCCGCCCTCGAACTGAATGTCCCGCGTGAGCAGCCAATCCGAAGTTACGCCCATTTCATAGGCGAGCTTTTCAACTCCGAAATAACCCAGCGAATTCCCCTCGGACACAGCTCCCCCGCGGGTGTAAATTGTGGTGTATTCATGGTCTGATTTCCAGAAATCCTCCGGCAATCTTCCATCGTTCGTCAGCGTAACGGAATAGTAATAATACAGCTTATCCGGATCGGACTGCGGCACAAACAGCATATCATAGCCTTCGTTTGTCTGCTGAAGAATGTAGCAGCCATTGGAATCCTTATTCATTCCAGCAACTATTCTTCCGGAGCTGTAACCGAAAAACTCATTCGGCGAATAGCCGAGCTGCATAGTCCAGCCGCCATCGTCTACCCATGAGCCATAAAAGTACTCCTCAAATAATTCAGGGTCAAATCCGCCGGATCTCAGATCAATGTTTTCTTCTGCAATCGGATCGTTATTAGACTCAATGTATTCCACCTGACTATCGTATGTAGAAGATATAGTTGTTGTTGACAGATCGCCGACTGCCCCGGAATTAGGGAGTACTATATCATCTAGGGTCGTTGTCCTGACAAAAGCCGCTATTCCGACACCTAAAGCGACCACCGCCGCAGAGCCTATCCCGACAGCAAGCCCTATGCGTTTCGAGAGCTTTTTCTCCGTGAAACGGTATTCCACGGGGCTTCTGTCAGCCGGGTAGTCCGCTGGGGTTTCGCCGGAGAATTTCGCCTTGCCGAACCGCTCCGCCGCAGAGTTCACTATATCCTCATCAAGGTTATCAAGCGCCGTTTTCCATAACTGAGAATTCATAATTACCTTCCTTTCTGCGTATTACTGTTATCTTTCAGTATATATAACAGGCGGAGTGCGCAAAAGGTTACATTTTCCGATAAAAAATCGGGCTGACGCGAAAATCAGCCCGATCAGCTTGTTTAAAATTCTCCGCAAAGCGGAATAGCTTTTCGCTTCCTTTTGGCTTCCAAAAGGAAGCAGGGCGTGGGGCGGAGCCCCACACTCGGCGCGTAAGCGCCGTATTACGCGTCAAATGCGCTAAAGGGGCACGGGGGAAAACAAGAGTTTTCCCCCGTCATTATTGATGGCTCGAAGCCATCAATAATGAAATTATTCATTTTTCTCCAGACTTAATTACTTGCCGAGAGCCGCCTTAGTCACAGCCACGATGTTCTCCGCGCAAAGCCCGAACTCCTTGAGCAGGTCTACCGCAGGGCCGGAGTGACCGAATACGTCCTTCACGCCGATCTTGATTACCGGAACGGGGTATTCCTCAGTAACTACATCAGCCACCGCAGAGCCAAGACCGCCGATAATGCTGTGCTCCTCAACGGTGATGATCTTTCCGGTTTCCTTTGCCGCCTTGATAATGATATCGCGGTCGATGGGCTTTATGGTGTGGATATTGATTATCCGCGCGTCAATTCCCTGCTCCGCGAGAGCCTTGCCTGCCTCGATAGCCTCTGCTACCATAAGTCCGGTGGCGATAATTGTAACGTCCTTGCCGTCCTTTATCTGAATTCCCTTGCCGACTTCGAACTTGTAGGTAGCCGGGTCGTTGAATACCGGAACAGCAAGTCTGCCAAATCTCATGTAGGTAGGCCCTACATAGTCAGCCATTGCAAGGACTGCCGCCTTTGCCTCAACATCATCAGCCGGATTGATAACCGTCATGCCGGGGATAGCTCTCATCAGCGCGATATCCTCGTTGCACTGGTGGGAGGCTCCGTCCTCGCCTACGGAAATACCCGCGTGGGTAGCTCCGATCTTTACGTTGAGGTGGGGGTAGCCTATGCTGTTGCGGACGATCTCAAACGCTCTGCCGGACGCGAACATTGCAAAGGAGCTTGCAAATACAAGCTTTCCGGTGCTTGCGATACCTGCCGCAACGCCCATCATATTAGCTTCTGCGATACCGCAGTCAAAGAACTTGTCAGGATATGCCTTTTTAAAGGTTCCGGTCTTGGTAGCCGCCGCAAGGTCTGCGTCCAGCACCACAAGGTCGGGGCGCTTTTCGGCGAGCATTACCAGCGCTTCGCCGTAGCTGTCACGAGTTGCTTTCTTTTCCATATCTGTGATCCTTTCGATGTTTATTACTTCTCAAGCTCTGCGAGGTGGTCGCTGAGTTCCTTCATTGCGACTGCGTATTCCTCGTCGTTAGGAGCCTTGCCGTGCCAGCCGACCTGATTTTCCATATAGGAAACGCCCTTGCCCTTTGTGGACTTCTGAATGATTACTGTGGGCTTGTTGAGCACGGTTTCAGCTTCGTTGAATGCCTTTTCCAGCTCGTCAAAGTCATGAGCGTTGCTTACATTGATAACGTACCAGCCGAACGCCTTGAACTTCTCATCAATAGGATAGGGGGACATTACCTCGTCGATTTTGCCGTCGATCTGAAGTCCGTTGTTGTCTACGACTGCAACCAGATTGTCGAGCTTGTAATGAGCCGCGAACATCGCCGCCTCCCATACCTGTCCCTCTTCGATCTCACCGTCGCCGAGGATCGCATAAACCTTGTATATCTCGTTTGAGATCTTGCCGGAAAGAGCCATTCCGCAGGCGGTGGAGATACCCTGTCCGAGAGAGCCGGTGCTCATGTCAATTCCGGGAAGCTTGCCCATGGAGGGGTGTCCCTGAAGTCTTGAGCCGATCTTGCGGAGAGTCTTAAGCTCCTCAGCCGGGAAAAATCCTCTCTCAGCAAGCACTGCATACAGCGCCGGAGCGGTATGACCCTTTGAAAGCACCAGTCTGTCCCTGTCAGGCATATCCGGATTTTTCGGGTCAACATTCATGCGGTGCATATAAAGGTAAGTCAGTGTGTCAGCAACGGAAAGCGATCCGCCGGGGTGACCAGCCTTTGCGCTGTGAACACCCTCGATCACGCCCATTCTGACCTTTGTTGCAGCGATCTCAAGCTGCTTTTTCAGTAATGCGTCCATATAGACCTCCTGTGATTTTATGGGCTTTCGCCCTTTTAGCTTATATATCAAGCGGTTTTCCGCTGAATAAACTTACTTAAATTGGGATCATTGCTGAGATCCCTGTATTGCTCAATGCCCCAAAATACTGTCCGGAAACGGCACATCGCCGTATACCTCCACGACATAGCAGCCTTCGCTCTCATACGGCATTTCAAGCTCCCGGTTCCAGCGGTCGAGCTTGTATTCCGGTATTTCCTCGGAAAGCGAAGTTATCTGGTAATACTCATAGTTCGTCCAGTATTCAAGATCATGCGGGTTCAGCGCTTTCACCAGCACTGTCGAACGCACTTCGGTGTGATTTCCCGTGCCGGAGGTATTCCCTACAAACGTCACATTGTCCAGCACCTGAATACTTGAACTGTTGCTGTAACCATTCATTACACCCTGCGTGTGAAGGATACCGCTGATATTGTTCACTGCCGCGCAGAAAAGCTCCCACAGAAGCCATATGATAACCAGCGCAAACGGCAGGCACAGCAGTACGATACCTGTTATCTTCAGCCCACGGACAGCCTTTTTCATAAGTCATAACCTTTCGATATAGTCGATAAGCTGCGCCATCGCTCCGGAATTATTGTCGCAAAGAACGATATCCGCCGCCGCCCTTACCTCCGGCTGTGCGGAAGCTACCGCCGCGCCGAGGTTTGCCTGCTTTATCATGGCGAGGTCGTTCATGAAATCCCCCGCCGCCACGGTGAACCTGTCCTGTGCGCCCACAATGCGTATCAGCTCCCGGAAGCCTGCGGACTTGTCAATACCCTCCGGCAGGCACTCGAAGAACGTCGGCGCGGAGCGCACCCACTGAACTCCCTGAAATTCCGGACGCTCCCGCACGAAATCCACCAGTACGTCCAGCTTTTCCGGCGGGTAAGCGAACAGCACTTTCAGCCAGCCGCCTGCCGGAATATCCTCCAGCCGCCTTATGTCCGGGCGAACGCTCTCTAAATCGAGGTGCCACTGCTCCGTGTCATTCAGAAACGGAACATACACCGTGTGCTCCTGCAAGACCTCCACGCCGATATCCGGAAAGCGCTCCGCAATGCGGCTTATGATATCCGCCGCCTGCCCGCCTATCTCGCACCGCCACAGGAATTTATCCTGCTTGAAGTCGAACACCGCCGCGCCGTTGAACAGCACCGCCGGAGCGTCAAGCATCAGCTTCTCCGCCACAGACCGCGCCATGGAGTACCCCCGCCCGGTCGCCATAGTGAAGATACCGCCGCCCTCTCGGAAGCGGTCAATTGCAGCCAGATCCTCCGGCAGAATGCGCTTATCATCGGTGAGAAGCGTTCCGTCAAGGTCTGTCATCAGTATTACCCTGCTGAAATCCATTTATCAGCCCTCTATGCTTTTAAGAAATTTCCTGAAATAATCCGGAAGCTCGCTGTCGAACTCCATATACTCCCCGGTGCGCGGGTGGACAAAGCCTATCTTCTTCGCGTGGAGGCACTGCCCCTCCAGCCACGCAGGTTTTCCGTTCCCGTAAACCGGATCTCCGGCTACCGGGTGCCCGAGATACGCCATGTGTACTCTTATCTGGTGAGTGCGCCCGGTTTCCAGCCGTACCCGCAGGTGCGTGTAACCGGCGAACCGCTCCAGCAGGAAATAATGCGTCACCGCTTCCCTTGAATTCTCGGCAGTCACGCACATCTTCTTGCGATCGGTCTTGTGCCGCCCTATGGGAGCGTTCACCGTGCCGTCCTCTTTTATCGAGCCGCAGACCACGGTTTCATATTCTCTTGTGAAGCTATGCGCTTTTATCTGCTCCGACAGCGCGAGGTGCGAGAAATCGTTCTTCGCAACCATGAGCAGACCGCTGGTGTCCTTGTCTATCCGGTGGACTATCCCCGGACGTATCTCCCCGTTGATCCCGGATAAACTGTCGCCGCAGTGGAACATCAGCGCATTCACAAGCGTTCCGGAGTAATGCCCCGCCGCCGGGTGGACTACCATGCCCTTTGGCTTGTTCACCACCAGAAGATCCGCGTCCTCATAGACTATCTCCAGCGGAATGTCCTCCGGAAGAATATCAGCGCTCTGCGGTTCCGGGAGCGTTATCTCAATCAGCGTTCCCGCCGCCGGAATGTCCTTTTTCCCGCAGGGACTGCCGTTCACCAGCACATTCCCCTGCTCGATAAGCCTCACCGCCGCGCTCCGGGAAAGCTCCGTTCCGTCTGAGATCAGCTTGTCCAGACGAACTCCGCCGGGGGCGAAAAGCTCAATTCTGTCCATTTTCGCCGGGCTCTCCGTCCTGAGCCGTATTCTCCGGCGAAACAGATTTTTGCGCCTTTTTCGCCTTTGATTCCTTTATCTCATCAATTATCACGAACAGGCACAGCATAATGCCTCCCACAACCGCGCAGATATCCGCGAAGTTGAAGATAGGGAAATTGATTATACGGACGTCAATGAAATCCACGACGCTGCCGCTGTTGAATATCCTGTCAAGGAGATTGCCGACGCCTCCGCCTATGATCAACGCAACCGAAACAACATACGGCGCGCGGTGTATCTTCTTCAGCAGAAGTCCCGCGATAAGCACGAGAATTACCACAGAAGTCACCACGATCAGAAACGCGGTCTTCCCCTCCATCATGCTGAATGCAGAGCCGTTGTTGGTGCAGTAATAGAGGTTCAGCACCTCTGTATCCCCGATCTTGATTAAATTCAGCGCCTTGTACATCTCCATGTTGGAAGCCACCAGCCACTTGGTGAGCTGGTCAATTCCCACAAGAGCCGCCGCCAGAAGCAGCGCGGCAAACTGCCTGTATTTGCTCAAAAATGCTCTCATATCATAACTTTCCCCGAAAACAGCTTTTTCTTTCACACAAAAAAGCAGGAAAGGGAATAAATCCCTTCCCTCAGCTTATCGAAAACTCAGTTTTGCCCGCGAAGCGGGCTTTTGAAATCCGTTTTTTGCCCCAGCTCTGCCGGGGCAAAAAACACTTCTATCCGCACAACTGTACGAACTGACAGCTTTGCTGTCAGTGAGTGCGGGCAGTGCGGATGTTCGTCGAGAAAGTCCCTTTAGGGACTTTTTCGACGGTCTGAGGAAAGGGAATAAATCCCTTCCCTGCCGGAATTTTTATCAGCCTAAGTTGAGCTTCATAACTGCTGCACAGCGTGCGCAAAGGTGCGGGAACTGAGCGTCAGTGCCTACTGTCGGAGCGTGGCTCCAGCAGCGCTCGCACATCTCGCCTGCTGCCTTCTCAACGGTGATGGTTACACCCTCAACAGCGCCCTTGAACTCGCCCTCGCCCTCGGAAGCGGGCTTTACAGTCACATAGGAAACCGAGAACGCCTGAGTAAGCTCAGTGTAGGAGGAAAGCTCCTTGAAGTTCGCCTCGTCAGCGTAGATTACAAGACCTGCGTCAAGCGGCTTGCCGATAACTCCTGCGGTTCTCTTCTCCTCAAGAGCCTTGAGCACGTCGTCGCGGACTGCGTTGATCTTGCTCCACTTTGCTTCAAATGCAGCGTCAGCGGTTACTCCGGTCTTTTCGGGCATCTGGTTGAACGGAACACCTCTCAGGTCATCTGTGGACTTGTGGGGCATGAACTTCCAGATCTCGTCGGAAGTAAAGGTGAGGATAGGCGCAACCAGCTTAACCAGTGAATCCAGAATGATATACATTGTGGTCTGGACTGCCTTTCTTTCCTCGGACTTCTCAGCGCAGCAGTACAGCGTATCCTTGACGATATCCAGATAGAAGTTGGACATATCGACAACGCAGAAGCTGTGGATTGCATGATATGCGAGGTAGAAGTCAAACGCTTCATAGGAAGCCTTAACCTTTTCAATTACCGTATCAAGTCTTGACAGCGCCCATCTGTCGATATCGCTCAGCTTGTCCAGAGAAACCATTTCGGTATCCGGGTCAAAGCCGCCGCGGTTGCAGATGTTGCCAAGAATGAAGCGGGCGGTGTTTCTGATCTTGCGGTATGCCTCAGAGAGCTGCTTTAGCATCTCAGGAGATACGCGGACATCGTTGTGGAAGTCGAGAGAAGCTACCCAAAGACGGAGCACATCAGCGCCGTACTTGCTGATTACCTCCTCAGGAAGCACCACGTTGCCCTTTGACTTGTGCATTACCTCGCCCTTGCCGTCAACTACCCAGCCGTGGGTGCAGACAGCCTTGTAGGGAGCCTTTCCTGTGGTCGCAACAGAGGTCAGCAGCGAGCTCTGGAACCAGCCTCTGTACTGGTCGCAGCCCTCAAGATAGAGGTCAGCCGGCCAGCTAAGCTCCGGACGCTCCTCAAGAACCGCCGCATGAGTACAGCCGGAATCGAACCAAACATCAAAGATATCCATTTCCTTGCGGAATTTATTGCAGCCGCACTCGCACTTTACATCTGCGGGAATGAACTCGGACGGATCCTTGGAATACCACGCGTCTGAGCTTTCCTTGCGGAACATATCGGATATCGCCTTGATTGTTGTGTCGTTTACTATGGTCTTTCCGCAGTCCTCGCAGTAGAGGATCGGGATAGGAACACCCCAGCGGCGCTGACGGGAAATGCACCAGTCACTGCGCATACTTACCATGTTCTTGATGCGCTCCTCGCCCCATTCAGGGATCCACTTTACGTCCTCAATAGCCTTGATGGTTTCGTCCTTGAACATATCCACGTTGCAGAACCACTGGTCTGTCGCGCGGTAGATGATCGGCTCGTGGCATCTCCAGCAGTGAGGATAGGGGTGGACGATCTTCTGCATTGCGAGCAGGGTGTTGTCGTCCTCCAGACGCTGCGCGATTGCCTTGTTCGCGTCTGCGGTCTTTAAGCCCTTGAAATCTCCTGCCTCTTCGGTCAGGATACCCTTTTCATTTACGGGAACGATGATCTTGAACATTCCCTTGTACTTGTTGCAGACCTCAAAGTCCTCAAGACCGAAGCCCGGCGCGGTGTGTACGCAGCCAGTACCGCTGTCGAGGGTTACATGGTCGCCGACAATTACCGGGGACTTTCTGCCCATGAACGGGTGGTCGGTTTCGATAAGCTCAAGGTCAGAACCGAGGAAGCTTCCGACAGTGGAGTACTTCTTAATTCCGACAGCCTCCATAACAGTGGAAACAAGGTCGGTCGCCATAAGCAGGTACTCTCCGAAGGACTTGCTCTCCTCGTCCTCCACCTTAACGAAGGTGTATTCGTAATTCGGGCCAAGACAGATTGCGAGGTTGCCCGGCAGAGTCCATGTGGTGGTCGTCCAGATCACAACATAAGCCTTTGACAGGTCGATGCCAAGATCGTCAAACTTGCCCTTAGAGTCGGATATCGGGAACTTTACATAGATAGAGTAGCAGGGATCGTCCTGATACTCGATCTCGGCTTCAGCAAGCGCAGTGTTGCAGTCCGCGCACCAGTAAACCGGCTTCAGACCCTTGTAGATGTAGCCCTTCTGCATCATCTTGCCGAAAACCTCTACCTGCTTTGCCTCAAATTCGGGCTTGATGGTGAGGTAGGGATTATCGAAATCGCCCCATACGCCAAGGCGCTTGAACTGCTTCTTCTGACCGTCAAGGCAGGACAGCGCGAACTCGCGGCAGCTCTTTCTGAGAGTTACCGGGTCGATAGTGCCGCTGTCAAGGCCGATCTGCTTTATCGCTTTCAGCTCAATAGGCAGGCCGTGGCAGTCCCAGCCGGGAACATAGTTTGCGTTGTACCCGGTCATGCTCTTGTACTTGACGATGATATCCTTTAACACCTTGTTCATGGCAGTACCCATGTGGATATTGCCGTTTGCATAGGGAGGGCCGTCGTGGAGAGTATAGGAGGGCTTGCCCTTGTTCTTTTCAGAAAGCGCATAGTAAAGGCGATCCTGCTCCCACTTTTCCAGCATCTCAGGCTCTCTCTGGGGGAGATTTCCTCTCATCGGGAAGTCGGTTTCCGGTAAATTAAGCGTGTTGTTGTAATCCTCTGACATCAGTTGTGCTCCTTGTTTTGTATTTGTATGATCTCCGTAAACGGAGAGATAATTCACTTTTTCATTGTGTTGCCCTTGCCGAACTGAAGGTCGGTGTGGCGGGACTTCTTCTCAGATGAAGAGCTGAAGAACGGCAGGTCGTACTCGTCGGTCTTACCGGCTTCCTGCGGCATTGACTTGAACGGCTCCTCTTCGGGGGCTGCGCCGGCGGGAACAGGCTCCTTTTCTGCGGGTTCAGCGGGCTTCTTCTCGGCAGCCGGCTTTTCTGCGGCGGGAGCGGGCTTTTCCTCAGGCTTCGGAGCCTGCTTTGCAGCGGCGGCAGCCTTAGCCTTCTCAGCCTCCCGCTTCTCCACCTCGGCGGATACGGTCTTTACATACTCGTTTTCGCACATCTCCGGCAGCTTCGCGACAAGATCCATGTGGGACTTGTACGCGGTCAGCAGGCGGTTTCTGTACTCGTCAGCCTCCTTGCGGGTCTTTTGAAGAATGTTCTGCTGGATCTCAGTCTGCTTCTTCATCATCTGATCTATTTCGTCAGCCTTTGCGCGGGCTTCCTTTATCATCTTGTCCGCGCGCTCGTTGGTTTCCTTGGTTATGCGCTTTGAATATTCGTCGGCGTCTGTTGTTATCTTGGTTGCCTTTTCCTGAGCCTCTCTGAGCTGCTTTTCAACAGCCTCTTTAGTTTCCTTGCTGAGCTTCTCTGCCGCAGCTTTCGACTCGCTGATTATCTGGTTGCCCTGCTTCTGGGCAAGCAGCAGTGCGTCCTTGAGTGCGTCCTCGTCGTCGCGGTATTCACGGATCTTGTCAGCCAGTACCTCAAGCTTGCGCTCCAGCTCGTTCTTGTCCTTCTGGAGCTGGGAATACTCGCTGGAAACCTCACGGAGGAACTCGTCAACGTCATCTGTCTTGTAACCGTTGAAGGCTGCCTTTTCAAAACGTCTTGACAAAATATCCTTTGCGTTCATGTACAATACTTCCTTCCTGAATTACCGCGTAAAACGGCGTTGCTGCGCTGCCTTGACACCGCAGATAATATTCCTATTCATGACAGCCGGAGATTTCCGCACCGTCAGACATATTTTTCGATAATAATTCGGATCCTGCCCTTTCGGGTTTCTCCGGCAATTCCGGCAATGCGGTATCTGCCGCTTCCCCGGACTGAAATAACTGTGTTTTCCTTGACCGCTGCACTTACATTTGTACAGGGCGAAAAGTCCGCATTTACCATACCCGATTTAATGAGGGCTGCGGATTTTTCTCTTGATGTGTTTACCGCGGCGCTGACAATGCAGTCCAGCCGCAGAGATGATACGGTAGCGTCAATGCGCTGCATTTTCTGCTCCGGCAGAGGCTTTGTTGCCCCGCTTTCGGCAGAAACTCCGATTTTTCCAATCTTATCCATGCCGAGGACAAGCTCTTCGGCAGTTTCATGAACAAAAACCACCGCATAGCCCTCTGCAATAAGAATATCCCCCAGCAGATTCCTTTTTATTCCAAGCGACATAAGCGCGCCCAGAAAATCCCTGTGGGTAAGTGTATCGCTTTTTCTGAAGCTGAACGTCACTGCCCGCACCGGAAAAATATCCTCCGGCGGAAGCTCCTGCGCGTATGTTCCCTCAAGAACGCCGCACATTGTTCTCATCGCGCCGTCATAGCCGCCGTAAAAGCAAAGACTGCCCCTAACGGCGCGCCGGGCGACAATCGCCTCGCGCTCGTTAAGGAACGCTGAAAACTTCGGCACGCCGGATTTCTCAGCCAGTCTTTGCATATCGGCTATGTGGACGGAGAGGTAACGCTCCTCCTCGTTCAGCAGTCCCGGATCCATCAGATCAGAACTGATCGTTTTCCATCATATCTCCGCTGAGATCAACGGTTCTGGGAACTACGAAATAAGTGCATTCTGCAATTCTTACGATTCTGCCGTCAATAGCAGCCACAACGCCTGCCATGAAGTCAACGATTCTCTTTCTGGAATCAACGCTTGCAACCTTTTCAAGGTTGAGCACAACGCTGGTGTTCTCTCTGAGGAAGCGGACCGGCTCCTTCATGATGTCCTCGTACTTGAGGGGCTGAACTACCTTCACGGAAGAACCGTGGAAACCGGTGTTGCTGTGCATATTGATCACCTTGTCGTTTGTTCTGGACGACGAAAATCTTGACGGAGCCTCAGCCTCTTCCTCGGTAACAGCCGAGGAAGAAGTGTCGTAGCTGTTGTCGTACTCCTCGTCCTCGAACTCATCGTCCTGACGGAGCTTTGCAAAAAAGTCGCCTAAACCCATGATATTTTCCTCCCAATTATAAATAATTTCTGTATCCGAATAGTCCTGAACCGATCCGGACAATTGTGGACCCGTGCTTTACCGCCGTTTCATAATCTCCCGACATCCCCATGGAGAGAGTATCGAACGCGCCGGCGACATTCACCGATTTATCTGATTGAATGTCACTGAACAGCCGCTGCATTGCTGCAAAGGTATCCTCCCCGCAGCCGGGCGGCGGTATTGTCATCAGACCTCTCAGCCTGATGTTGGGCAGCTCACGGAGCTGAGCGCATAATTCAGGTGCGCTTTCCGGAGTTATTCCGCCCTTTGTTTCTTCCCCGCCGATGTTTATTTCGGCGAGTATATCCATGACCAGTCCGTGCTGACCCGCCCTGCGGCTTATTTCCTCCGCAAGACGCAGGCTGTCAACGGAATGGATCATTGAAACCTTGTCGATGATGTATTTGACCTTGTTTGTCTGCAAGCCGCCGATGAAGTGCACCTCCGCAGGGAGATACTGCTCACGCTTGTCCATAAATTCCTGTACGCGGTTTTCGCCAAGCAGGTCAATACCAAGCCCCACCGCGTAGTTTATACGCTCCGGGGAAACTGTTTTTGTGACCGCCATCAGACGGACGTTATCCCTGCGTCCGGCGGCAGCCTTTGCCTTTTCTATGTTTTCACAGATTATGGCATAGCTTTCTCTGATGTCGTCAAAGCTTGTCTGCGTGTTACTCAACAACTTTTCCTTCATACAAATCCTTGCCCTCTGTTACTATTTTATCGTAAAGCTTGAGATAGCCGTCGTCGGCGGTCTGTGCGCAGATGATGTAATCCTCGCCCCAGTACTCAACGCTGATCTTTCGGAAAACCAGCTTGCCGCCCTGTACGATGTACACACCGCGCTCCTGCTCGTCATTGTAGCGTATAGCGCTGCGGGAAACCCTCAGACCGCCGTAGCTGTTGACGATATACTTGAACTGCGCAGTTCTTCCGGAAGCGACAGAGGAAGTGAGGGTTGAACACTCAAACACATACACCGCCGTACCGTCTCCGCGCCCGGTATCTGTAATTGAAACGATCTCCGCTTCTATCGGAGTGGGGTCGCTGCGGACTCTGAGAGTGACCTCGCCGCCCTCGTAGCAGCCGAACATCAGCTCGCTGTCTATCACAGCGGCAACCCGCCAGCGGTAGTCGGAAATGAGCTTTCCCACTGCGCCTGAGCTGGAACCCAGATCCGGATTTTTGACGATCTCTTCAATACGGTCGGCGGTTATCGTGTCAGAATCATTGAAGGACAGCTTGTTTTCATAGCCGTCAACACCGCTGACGAAATATCCCGCGCCTCCCGCGCAGATATCCTCCACATCTCCGGAGAGCATAGCCTCAAGCTCTGCCACCCGGCTGCGGAGCGAAGAAATCTTCGCCTCATAGCTGCCAACATCGCCGCGGGAGATCTCCCGCTTGGAAAGAACGCCCAGAATTGCATTCTCCTGCTCCTGCGCTGCGGAGTAATCCCCGTTTATCAGGCTTTCAAGGATAAGCGAATGGCGCTCGTTTATCTGGCTGGCGATAGTTTCCAGCTGATTATTGTCAGTTCCCGCCAAACGCTGAGCGTCGGTGAGTACTGCGATTTGTTCGTTTATTTTCTCGATCTCACGGCGGCGCTCTATATCAGCCTCGCTGCGGTAGCGTCTGGCGATAACAGAGCTTTTACCGACCTTTGAGCCGTCGGAATGCTCATAATCCAGCACTCCGCCCCCGCTGCTGTAAACCACCGTTTCGTCCCGCAGGAACACTCCCTCAAAGGGAACTTCCTCCGTCATGCTGTAAGTAAATGCGGTTTCAGTAACGACCTTCTCGCCGCCGGCGAAAAAGACCTGCCCCACAAAAAAGACCAGCACGAACAGCGACAGCACGAGAATGATTATTGACGTCCACCGGGATTCCATTACTCTTCGTCAGCCTTATCGTAGGCGTCAAGAATAGAAATGGGCTTGAGGGGTGTGATAGTGGAAATAGCGTGCTTATAAATAAGGTTCTGCTTTCCGTCGGTGTCAAGGATTACCGTATAGTTATCGAAGCCCTTAACCACGCCCTTGAACTGAAAACCGTTCGTAATATAGATCGTGACCGGAATTCTGTCCTTTCTAGCCTGATTAAGAAACACGTCCTGTAAGTTTATGTCTTTTGCCATATTAAACCACCTTTTCTCTCTCTGCAATTCAATACGTTGGGGAAAATCCCCTGTACCCCAAACAGGAACACCATTTACGCCACAAATGAGGCGAAAACAAGCAATAGTATTCCTATATAGACTAGTATAGCATACTTTTTCAAAAAAAGCTATAATTTTTTTTACTTTTTTTAAAAAAAACAGGAAAAAGTTTTCTGTATTTCTATAAAAACCGGAATAATTATCAACAAATATCCATATACTGTAATTTATTCATCAATTCCGGCTGTTTTTTCACTCTCAATGATCTTCACCGCTTCGCCGAGGACTTCCGTCAGTCCGTCGCCGGGGCGGATAATTATTCTGTGGAACCGGCTGTCCCTCCTGAACCATGTAAGCTGCCGCTTTGCGTACTGACGCGTGCGCAGCTTCAGCTCCTCCACGCAGTCCTCAAGGCTGCGCTCGCCCCGGAAATAGGGGTACAGCTCCTTGCAGCCTATCGCCTGCGCTGCGGTAGGACGGTTCTGCTGCATGAAGCAGCTTCTCGCCTCCTGCTCCAGACCCATTTCCAGCATCTTGTCCACCCGCGCGTTTATGCGCTCGTGAAGCTGCTCGCGGTTCTCGAAATCCAGCGTCAGCAGAATGAACTGATAGGGCGACGGCTCCGCTCTGGAAGCCCGCTTCGCCTCGGATATCGTGTGTCCGGTGGTCTTGTAGACCTCCAGCGCGCGGATTATCCGGGAAACATTGTTTTCGTGGAGAGTTTCAGCGGTTTCCGGGTCAATGCTGCGAAGCCTTTCCAGCAGCGCCGCCGCGCCGTTTTCCTCGGCGAATTTCCGCATTTCCTCCCGAAACTGATAGTCGCACTCCGACTCGTCAAACCGGAGGTTATCCACAAAGGACGAGATATAAAGCCCCGTGCCACCGCAAATCACCGGGGTTTTCCCCCTTTTTAGGATATCGTAGGCGCACTCCCCCGCCAGCTTCACCCAGTCCGCGACAGAAAAGCTCTCCGCCGGGTCGAGGAAATCCATGAGATGATGCGGTATTCCCTGCTGTTCCTCCGGGGTAGCCTTTGCGCTTGCCACGTCCATGTCGGTGTATATCTGCATACTGTCCGCGGAGATCACCTCGCCGTCATACCGCTTGGCAAGCTCCACCGCGAGGGCGGTTTTCCCGGAGGCGGTAGGCCCGCTGACTACTATAATCTTGTTCATAACTACCTCCGGGAAAAATCAGGTTATTCTGCCGAAATACCGCTCAAGCTGTTTTCTGGACAACTGAGTAATTACAGGTCTGCCGTGGGGACAGAACCGGATATCCGGATTGTTGAAAACCTCCTGCGCAAGCGCCTGAAGCTCCAGAATGTTGTTATCCTCGCTGCCCCGGATAGACGCCTTGCAGGCTACCGTATGCAGCATATCGTCAAACAGCTCTCCGGCGGCATTGGTGTTGCCCTTTGCGGCAATTTTCGCTATCTCCTCGACTATCTCAGCCGCGTCCGACTGGTCGAGCATCTGCGGAAGACCGGTGACTACCGCCTTTCCGTCCCGGAATTCCAGCAGTATTCCCACCTCCGCAAGCTTGTCGGAGTACTCCATAACGCCGTTGTATTCCTCCGGAGAGAGGAACACCTCCGCCGGCGGGACTATGTACTGCGCTGAACTGTTGAAGCTGGATTTCAGCCGCTCGAAGTTCACACGCTCATGAGCCGCGTGTTTGTCGATAAGAATCAGGCTGTCCTCGCTCTCGCACAGGATATAGGTCTTGAAAAGCTCTCCTATCACCCGAACAGGCTCTTTTGCGGACTTTTCATGCAGCGATGCCTCCGGCTGGGGCGCAGGCTGCTCCGGCTGCCTCTTCTCAAAGGATTTCTCCGAGAGGAACGCAAATCCCGGCAGCTCCGACAGCGGAGTTTCCTTTGGCTCCGGCTTTTTCTCCGGGGCAAGCTCCGGAATGAAGGTCTGCTCGGCGGCGGGCGCTGTGGTATTCATGCGAAACGGCGCTTCCTGCCGCAGAGTGAATTTAGTCGGCTCTGACTGCTTCTGGGGGTAAACCACCGCGTCCCTGCCGGAGGGAATAGGCATTGTGGGCTTGGATTCTTCCGCCGTGACCGCAGCCCTGACCGGCTCTGCGGACTTCGGCAGCTCCTGCGGCTGCGCCGGGGTGAGCTTTATCTCACGGCTCTCGTCATAGCCCATGAGCGCGTTCTTCACCGCGAAATACACCGCGTCAAACACGGTCTTTTCGTTGGTGAAGCGCACCTCCGTCTTGGTCGGGTGGATATTCGCGTCCACCTGCGCCGGGTCGGTGTTTACGCACAGCACGCAAGAGGGGAACTTCCCAACCATTATCGTATTGCGAAACGCTTCCTCAAGAGCCGCGCAGCAAAGCGGGCTTTTGACGCTCCTGCCGTTCACGAAGAAATGCTGCATGGAGCGGTTCGCTCTGGTGAACAGCGGAGATGAAGCGAAGCCTGTCACCGCCGTATTCTGGTAGACGTTCTCCACCGGTATCATTCCCGCGGCGAACTGCTTTCCGAACACCGCGTAGACCGCGCTGTAATACTCCCCGTCGCCGCTGGTGAGCATTGTCTGCCGTCCGTCCCGGATAAACCGGAAGGATATCTGCGGGTGGCTCAGCGCAAGCTTTTCAATGACGGAAGCGCAGTAATTCCCCTCGGTCACGTCCTTTTTGAGGAATTTCAGCCGCGCCGGGGTGTTGAAAAACAGGTCGCGTATAATTATCGTAGTTCCGTCCGCGCAGCCCGCACGGTCGTACTCCACCGGCTCGCCGCCCTCGATACGGTACTGACTGCCGAGCCTGTCCTCCCGCTGCTTGGTGAGAAGCTCCACCCGGCTCACCGCGCATACCGAGGCAAGAGCCTCCCCGCGGAAGCCCAGCGTATTTATGCTGTCAAGGTCGTCCTGAGTGTAGACCTTGCTGGTTGCATGGCGCATGAATGCCGTGGGAATATCCTCATAGGCTATCCCGCAGCCGTCGTCCGTCACCCGCAGGTAGGAAATCCCGCCGCGCTTTATTTCCACGGTAATGGAGGTTGCGCCTGCGTCAATGGAATTCTCCGCAAGCTCCTTTATCACCGAGGAGGGGCGCTCTATCACCTCTCCGGCGGCGATAAGCTCGTAAACGCTTTTATCAAGCAGATTTATCTTTGGCATTTGTTCTCCGTTCTAAAGTTCATCGTCCAGCAGCTTTATCTTCACGACATTCTGCACCTGCGCCGGGTAGGTTTCCAGAACCTCGCCGAAATAGAAAAACGCTATCCTGTCGCCGGGCTGAAAATCGGACAGGGAAATCTCCGTTCCCCTCCAGATAAGCCGGGTGTTCTCCTTTGCGGTAAAGGTGAATTCGCTCCTGCCGTTTATGTCGTTGACATCAAGCCCTTTCACATGGAAGAAGCCGTCATTCACGTCAAGAATTTCGGCGTAAACCACCTCGGTGTCAGACCACGCAAGCTGAGTTTCCACCCGCTGCCCGCTCTTTCCGGCAAAGAAACCGCCGACAAATGCGCCAACTATCAGCACAGCCGCCGAAATTATCACCAGCGCACGCTTTGCGCCTTTCCTATCCGCAAGCTTCATTTGCCCTCCTTAAAGCGTGTCCTTGATGTCCTTTATGAACATCAGCGCGTCCATAGGCGACATGGTGTTGATATCCGCCGCCCGCAGCTTCGCAATAGCATTCTGCTCGTTTATCGCGTTGAAGCTGAACTGGTGGTCGGCGGTCTTTTCCAGTGTTTCGGAAAGCTTCTGCCTGCCCAGAACTTCAAGCTCTTTCAGCTCCTCTTTTGCGCGGTTTATCACGGCATTCGGAAGTCCCGCAAGCTTCGCAACTTCAATACCGTAGCTGTCGTCGGTGCCGCCCTCGCATATCTTGTGCAGGAATTTCAGCTCGTCACCGCGCTTCACCGCCGCAACGCTGAAATTCCGTATGCCCTCGTACTCCTTCTCCATGGAGATAAGCTCGTGGTAGTGGGTCGCAAACAGGGTCTTGCAGCCGATGTTCTTTCCGCTGATGTACTCCGCGACTGCCTTTGCAATGGAAATTCCGTCAAAGGTGGAAGTACCCCTGCCTATCTCGTCCAGAATTACAAGGCTCTTCTTGGTCGCGTTTTTGAGGATATCCGCCACCTCGTTCATCTCCACCATGAATGTGGACTGCCCGGAGGTAAGGTCGTCCGAAGCCCCCACACGGGTGAATATCTTGTCTACAACACCTATCTTCGCATACGCTGCCGGAACAAAGCAGCCAATCTGCGCCATAAGCACGATTATCGCCACCTGTCGCATGAACGTGGATTTACCGGACATATTCGGGCCTGTGATGATGATAAGGCGGTTGGTGTTGGTGTCAAGATACGCGTCATTCGGGGTAAACGGGTGGTCGGTGAGGACTTTCTCCACTACCGGGTGACGTCCGTCCCGTATCTCAATAACGCTGTCAAGGGTTATCTCCGGCTTGACATAGCCGTTTTCTATCGCAACCTTAGCGTAGCTGCAAAGCACGTCCACCGCCGCGACAGCCGCTGCCGCCGCCTGTATTGCTTCCAGACGGGTGCCGATGAAGTCCCTCACCTCGCCGAATATCGCCGCCTCCAGCGCGAGAATTCGGTCGTTCGCGCCGAGTATCTCCGACTCCACCTTTTTCAGCTCGTCGGTGATGTAACGCTCGCCGGTGGTGAGGGTCTGCTTTCTGACGTAATGCGCCGGCACTTGGTCAAGCTGCCCCTTTGATACCTCTATGTAATAGCCGAAAACCCGGTTGTAGCCGACTTTCAGCGTGCGAATGCCGGTAGCTGCACGCTCCCGCTCCTCTATCTCGGCAAGGATATCCTTACCGCCGCCGGTTATCTTCCGCAGGCGGTCTATCTCCTCGTTGAAGCCGTCCTTGATTACTCCGCCGTCCTTTAGGGTAAGCGGCGGGTCGTCAACTATCGCGTTCTCCACAAGGGAAGAAACATCGTTCAGCTCGTCGATTTCGCTGTTGAGGGAATTAAGCAGCGGACAGTCCACCTGCGACAGGCACTTTTTCAGAAGCGGCAGCCGGGCGCAGGTCTGCCCCAGCGAATAAATATCCCTCGGCGACGCGGATTTATACATTACCCTCGTCATAAGCCGCTCAAGGTCGTAAATTCCGTTCAGCGCGTCGCAGATATCGTACAGCGAAGCGGAATCCTTGGTCAGCGCTTCCACCGCGTCCAGCCGCTTTAATATCGCGGTCGGACTGATGAGCGGCTGCTCCACCCATGTTTTAAGCTTTCTCCTGCCCATGGAGGTAACTGTCTTATCCAGCACCCACAGCAGAGAGCCGCGCTTTTCCTTTGTGCGCATGGTTTCGGTAAGCTCCAGATTGCGCCGGGTGGTGAGGTTAAGCCCCATGAACTCCCCGTCCGCGTGTATCGTCAGCGAAACGAAGCGCTTCACCGTGGCTTTCTGGGTTTCGCCGAAATAGCGGAACATCGCGCAGAGCGCTTTTTTCACCAGCGGCATTTCGGAAATTCCAAGCTCCGCGCCGCTCTCAAACTGACCGGTGATAACGCTCATGTCGGAGCTGTCGAAGCTTTCCTCCTCCAGCATCTCACAAAGGCAGCGTTTGAGCCTGTCCCGCACGAATTCGTGAACCTCTTTAAGGCTCAGGAATTCCTCGTTTATTAGCAGCTCCACCGGGCTGAACCTCGACAGCTCGGAGATTATCTCCTGCTGAAGATTTTTGCCCTCCTTGCTGAAAACGTGTACCTCTCCGGTGGAAATATCCGCGAACACCAGCGCCGCGGACTGACAGCCCTTGTCTGGGCATACGCAGGCGATATAGTTGTTGGAGTCCTCGTTGAGCATACTTGCTTCAATAACAGTTCCTGCGGTGACAAGACGTATTACGTCCCGCTCCACCAGTCCCTTTGAAGCCGCAGGGTCTGTGAGCTGCTCGCAGATAGCCACCTTGTAGCCCTTGTCGATCAGCTTCTTGATGTAGACCTCGCTGCTGTGATATGGAACTCCGCACATGGGGGAACCCGCGCGGGAGGTCAGCGCAAGCTCCAGCTCCCGCGAAACATTCTCCGCGTCATCGAAGAACATTTCGTAGAAATCCCCCAGCCGGAAAAATAGTATATAATCGCTGTACTTCTGCTTGATGTCAAGATACTGTTTCAGCATCGGGGACAGCTTTTCCGTTTCCTGCGCCATGCGCTTACACCTCCGTCAGTTTATTCCCTCAGAAATCAGCCGCAGCCGCCGCAGCTAGCGCAGCTTCCGGTGCAGCCGGTGGGCTGAGTGGTCGGGCAGGTTTCCGGGTCTGCGCCCTGCAAAACGAGGGTGAGCACGGTGTTCACCTGTCCCATAAGCTCGTCCATTCCTGCCTTTGCAACGGTGAACAGAGCCATGTTCTCGTTCGCCATTACCTTTTCGTAAGCCTCCTGCATTTTCGCGTTGAGGTCTGCGAGCTTTTCCTTGTTCTGCTCCTCCTCCGGCTTGTTGTATTCCATAGCGGCATTCTGACGGATAAGGTTGAATTCGCCGATGAGGTTCTGAAGCTCGGTGTCCTCATCGTTCACCTTCTTTGCCCTTGCGTATTCAATGTAGCGTTCGTCCGCCTGAATAGCCTTGCCGAGTTCTCTTACTGCCTGTATTGCGTCCATAATATGATCTCCTTTTAATATAATATTTTTACAAAATTCTTATTTTCAGGGTGGCGAGAAGCCGCCATATGCTAGGAACCGTTACAACGGCTAGGCTTTGTGCCTGCCGTTGTAACGGAGACGACGCAGATGGTGGTTTATCGTCAGCCTGATATTTCACCTAAGAGCGCCCAGTTCAGCGCTCCCGTAATCTTTACATCAACGAAGCTGCCGATAAGCGACTTATCTCCGTCAAAGTCAACAATGATATTCTGAATGGTCTTTCCGGTAAGACAGCCGTCCCGCGTCCTGCCGACTCCCTCGCACAGCACCCGCATAGTCCTGCCGATATACCCCCGGTAGGAATCCTCGCCTATCTCCTGCTGCACCTCCAGAAGCTCCCTGAACCACTTTCCCTTTTCCTCCTGGGAAATCGGGTCGGGCATTTCCGCCGCCTTTGTTCCCTTTCGCGGGCTGTAAATAAAAGTGAACAGAGAGTCGTATTTTACCTCCCGGATAAGGCTCAGCGTTTCCTGAAAATCCTCGTAGGTTTCACCGGGGAAACCCACGATTATATCCGAGGTCAGCGCAACGTCCGGAATACGCTGCTTCGCGTAATCAATAAGCTCCAGATAATGCTCCCTTGTGTAGCTGCGGTTCATCAGCTTTAATATCCTGCTGCTGCCGGACTGCACCGGGAGGTGGAAATGCCTTGTCACCTTTTCGCACTCGGCTATGGTGTCGATAAGCTCGTGGGTCGCGTCCTTCGGGTGGCTTGACATATAGCTTATCTTGAATTCGCCGGGGATTGCGTTTATACGCCGCAGCAGCTCCGGGAAATTCACGTCCGTGCCGCGCCCGTAGCTGTTGACGTTCTGCCCAAGCAGCAGAAGCTCCTTGTAGCCCTCGGAAACAAGCTGCCTTGCCTCCTCAACTATGACCTCCGGCTCGCGGGAACGCTCCCTGCCCCGCACATACGGTACTATGCAGTAGGTGCAGAAGTTGTTGCAGCCGTACATTATCGGTATGCTTGCTTTCAGTCCGCTCTCCCGGCGCAGCGGTATTCCCTCCGCGATAACGCCGTCCGACTGCGGAATGGATATCTGTCGCTTGTGCGTAGTCATGGCTTCATAGATAAGCTGCGGCAGCGTGTGCAGAACGTGCGTTCCGAACACCATGTCCACATACGGGAAGCTTTTGCGTATCCTCTCCGCGATATGCTCCTGCTGAACCATGCAGCCGCACACACCGATGAGCATATCCGGCTTGCGGCGCTTGTTGTGCTTCAATGCTCCGAGATTGCCGAACACCCTGTCCTCTGCATTCTCCCTGACTGCGCAGGTGTTGAACAGCACCAGATCCGCGTCGTCCGGGGAATTGGAGAAGCCGTAGCCCATCATCGCCAGCATTCCCTTTATTTTTTCACCGTCGCTGACGTTCTGCTGACAGCCGAAGCTGTGAACGTGAGCCACCGGCGGCTGCTCTCTTGCGGAATTAATCTCCCTTACCTTCCGGGAATATTCCTGCTGTGCCGCAAGCTCTGCGGCGGTTACATTTGTCGTCATTGCAATGATCCTTTATCTATATGGTCTTAAAATAATATTTTACTACAAAATCGCAAAAAAATCAAGCCGCAGAGCTTTTCAATTTCTGACAGTTTTTGCGAAAACCGCGCCCAAAACGCTCACTGCGCCGGAATTTCTCAGCTTTTCCGCGACAGCCCACAGAGTTGCCCCGGTGGTGCATACGTCGTCTATCACCAGCACCGACTTCCCCCGGATAGCCTCCGGGCAGCACACCGAAAAGGATCTCAGCGCATTCTCCCGCCGCTCCTCGGCATTCAGCAGCTTCTGCTCACACTTTTCCGCAGTTACCGAAAGCGCTCTGAGGTAAGGCATTCCGGTCATTTCGGATATCAGCTTCGCGATCTTTTCGCTCTGCGCATAGCCAAGCTCCAGTTTTCTGGCTCTCCCGGTAGGGACTGCGGTCATCACATCTGCCCGTTCCAGAAGCGGCTTCGCGTTCTCTGCGATAAGCGCCGCGAATGCGTCTATCGGGTATCTGTAATACCCCTGCTTCATGCGGATCACCGCGGATCTCGCCCTTCCGGAGTAGCAGCATACCGCCATAAAGCCGTCCAGCCCCTCCGGAATCTCCTCCGGATCGGAAAGGAAACGAAGCCGGGTATAGCACCTGCCGCACCATAGCTCCCGCATACCGATAAGCTCATCACAGAACGGACAGCGGTTCGGCAGAAACACAGCAGCCGCCGCTCTGCGCAGCTCCCACGGCTTCATACGAACATATCCTCCAGCATCGGTTTAAGGCAGGAATATCGCAGCATTCTGCGGTCGTTCTCCACCATGCTCTGCACCTTTCTCACCGTGCCAATGAGTATCAGGGTCTTTTTCGCGCGGGTGACTGCGGTGTAGAGCAAATTACGGTAGGTGAGCCTGTCCATTCCGTTTGGAAGCGGGATTATCACCGCCGGGTATTCGCTGCCCTGACTTTTATGTATCGTCACCGCGTAGGCGTGCTCGATTTTCTTCATCATATCGCCGTCATAGGTGGTCATTCTGCCGTCAAAGTCTATATCCAGCTTCGCGTTCACCCTGTCAGCCCGGCGGATTATCCCGATATCGCCGTTGAATATTCCGTGGGAAAGCTCCGCGCCCCGCCGCCATTCCGCGTCATAATCGTTCTTGGTCTGCATTATCTTGTCCCCGGTGCGGAACAGCGCATTGCCGTACTTCACCTCCGGGCGGTTTTTCGCCGGAGGGTTCAGCGCAAGCTGCAGCTCCTTGTTAATGCTCTGAGTTCCGACAACTCCCATTCTGGAGGGGCAGAGCACCTGAATATCCTCCAGCGGCGAATAGCCGTAGGTGTTCGGCAGCCGAGTCTTGCAAAGGTCGATCACAAGCCGCAGAGTGTCCTCCTCGGTTTCCGTCTGCATGAAGAAGAAATCGTTCCTGCGGTCGTTGAGCACCGGCATTTCTCCCCGGACTATGCGGTGCGCGTTGGTGACGATAAGGCTTTGCGCCGCCTGCCGGAATATCTCCTTCAGCTCCACCGTCGGCACTCTCCCGCCTGAAATCAGATCCCGCAGGATATTTCCCGCCCCGACTGAGGGGAGCTGATTGCTGTCACCCACCATGATGAGCCGGGTTCTGGGACGGACTGCGTGCAGCAGCGATTCCATGAGCAGCGTGTCCACCATTGACATCTCGTCAATTATCAGCACGTCGCAGGTGAGCGGGTTCTCCTCGTTGCGCTTGAAGGAATGCGACGAGGTTGCAAAATCCACCTCAAGCAGCCGGTGTATCGTCTGAGCCGGCGCTCCGGTGAGGTCAGCCATTCGCTTCGCCGCCCGCCCGGTGGGAGCAGCAAGCTTCATCTTCAGCCCCCGCTGCCGGCATAGGGATATCACAGCGTTAAGAGTAGTGGTCTTACCGGTTCCGGGACCGCCGGTGAGAATGAAAACGTGGTTGTTCATGCAGCCGCTTATCGCTTCCCGCTGAAGCTGCTCATACTGAATTCCCTGCTCCCACTCTATTCCCGCGATCTCCTCGGAATAATCCACATCGCCGCAGTCATTGCGCTTTATCATCTCCGCCAGCTTTTCCGCGATGTAGCACTCCGCCCGGTAATACTCCGCCAGAAACACGAATTTGTAGTCATACTTGTCGCAAAGCACGATCTCCCCGCGCTGCTCCGCAATAACAAGGCTGTTCCAGAACTGACGCTCGTTTACGTTCAGCTCGTAGCACACGTTCTCCGAGAGGTCGTTTTCCCGCACGCAGGTGTGTCCGTTGTTTGCGTTTGTCCGCAGGCACCAGATAATTCCGGCGATAATGCGTTCCTCGCTGTCCATCGGAAATCCCAGAGCCTGCGCGAGCCTGTCCGCCTCACGGAAAGGCAGCTCTATCCCTGTTCCGCAAAGGCAGTAGGGATTGTCCTCCACCGCCTGCACCGTGTAAATCTCGAACTTCTTCCATGCCGCCGCGACTACCGCCGGGGCAATGCCGTACCTTGAAAAATAGGTCACTGCCTTGCGAAGTCCGGATATCTTCCGGAATTCCTCGCCGATCTTGAGAGCGCTTTCAGCGGAAATGCCTTTTATAGAGGAAAGCTGCGCCGGGTCGTTCTCGATTATCTCCAGCGCACGGCTTCCGAAGGAGGTAACGATGCGCTTTGCCATTGCCGGGCCAACTCCGCTGATAACTCCTGAGCCGAGGAATTTCCGCACGGCGCTCTCGGTGTTGGGCAGGCTTCTTTCGCATACCTCTGCCTTGAACTGCCTGCCGTATTTCGGGGAATTTATATACTCTCCCAGCAGCGTAAGGCTCTCGCCGTCCCGGACGTCGCCCAGATTTCCCACCACAGTTACCAGCTCGCCGTTGCAGTCAAGATCCGCGACTACATAGCCGTTTTCCTCGTTGTAGAAAACCACGTCCTCCACCGTTCCGGCGAGGGTCACACCATTTTCCTTATCCAAATCCAATCACCGCTCCAAAATTATTCAGTCCCGCCGATTACCGCAAAACAGGCTCAGCCGCCGGGAAATTCCTTTTTCTCAAAGCATACGTTCCCGTACCTCTGCGACAGCCCCTCGGATACCTTATCCCAGTCGTTGCCGGCGGCAAGGATAGTCACCCTGCCGATACGGGGACATTTTCTCGCAAATTCCACAAATTCCGCTATTCCCTCGCCGCTCCTGACATAGATATCATGCTCTCTTGTGCAGCCGGAAAGGATCGCTCCGGCGGCAAGCTTTATCAGCATGGAAAGCCCGAATATCGACAGAAACATCAGCAGAAAAATATACAAGAACTCCATAATACCGCCTCCTGAGGCAGTATATGCGAATGAATGCGCCGATGTTATTATTTGCTGAGTATAATGCAGTTCCAGCCCTCTTCGTTCCTGCTGTCAAGTATCTTAAATCCGTTTTCCGTCAGCGCAGCGTTCACCTCGTCCAGACGCTCGTCGATTATTCCGGAAACCACCAGCCGCGCCTCCGGCTTCATAAATCCGCTGAACAGAGGGCTCATGCCGATGATTACGTCCGCAACGATATTTGCGCAGATCACGTCATAGCCTGTGCCGAGCTTTTCCCGGAGCGCAGCGTCCTCGATGATATTTCCGCAGTAAGCCGTGTAATGCTCGTGGGTGTATTTGTTCTTTTCAACGTTCTCAGAGGCAGTCTTGACCGCGTTCTCAAAGATATCGCACATGGTTACCTTTTCAGCCCCGAACAGCAGCGACGCAATGGAGAGTATTCCGCTTCCGCAGCCCAGATCCAACACTCTGTCGCCGGGCTTCACGATCTCCTCCAGCGCCTCCATGACCAGCTTTGTGGTGTGGTGCTGACCCGTTCCGAAGGTGGAAGCCGGGTCGATCTCAAGTATCCTGTCGCCGGGGGCGGGAGTTACCTCCTCCCACGATGGCTTTACCACAAGGCTCTTTCCTACCCGGAAAGGCTTGTAGTACTTCTTCCAGTTGTTCGCCCAGTCCTCCTCCTTAACGTTTGCAAGCTCCATGCGGAGGTTGCCGTAATATCCGTCGGAGTTGTTCTGCTTCCAGCCCTCGATAAGGGAGCGGATCGCGGCGATAGTTTCAGCGCCCTGAGCGTTGTCGTGGACATAAAGCGTGATGTGCGGCTCGACCTTGCTAAGCCCCATAAGCTCGTCGTCAACATAGTCCCAGTTCGCATTCTTGTCCGCGAGGAAGCTCTCAAAATCCGCGCTGTCGCTGATAATGAAGCCTGTTACTCCGTAATCGGTCAGCGCGCCGGTAATTCCGTCGATCGCCTGAGATGTGGTGTAGATATCCGCTTGTATAAAGTTATCCATATTTGTTCTCCTATATATTGTTTTTTACAATGCACATAATTTCACATGATACATTATACACTATTTTCTTTAATAAATCAAGGGGTATCTGAGCAAATACTGTACTTGACATTTTTCGCTCTAAGTAATATAATATATAGTTAGGATATCTTATGCGGATGTCATCGTATTCTCGCGTCAGATGTCCGGGCAGACCCGCATGGGACAAGGAAAAAATAAACACAGGGGGTACTCCCGATGGACTCGATATTGACAGGAACTTTCAGAATGGTAATCCGCGGGGGCTGCCCCCACCAGCTTTTTTTCGATGATGATTTCCTAAGGATAATGGATATACCGGATAACTCTGACCCCGAAGGGAACTACCTGAAGTGGGCAGAGGGAATACACCCGGACGACCTCCCGCTGATAAAGGAAGCAATAGAAAGCACCATGCACAATATAATGGCGGAGGTAAGATACCGCTGGCGGTATAGGGACAAGGGTATGTTAAGCGCTTGCAGCTCCGGTATGCTCGCGAAAAAAGAGGGCGGCTCCACCATTATCTACGGGATTTTCAAGGCAGTGCCGGAGAACAGCGCGCCTCTTTTCGGTTTCGACCCGGAGGTAAAGCTACTGACCCGACTGTTCGCGGAAAAACTGCTCCAGAGCTTTAATTTCTGCGCCCTGACAAATCTCTCCAAAAACCGTATGCTCACCCTTAACGACACGTTCAACACCAGCTCCACCGCCGGCTGCGAATGTGATTTTGATGAGTGGTGCTCAGATCTACTAAATCATGTCCACCCGGACGACCGCGCCCGCCTCAGCGAGCTGCTTTCCCGCACAAAGCTGCTGGAAAGCTTCGGCAGCCTTGACGAGGTAGACGGCGAATTCCGCTTTATGCACAACGATAAATGCCCGTGGCTCAACCTGCGCTGCGTGAAAATGAAACGGGGACTGGGCGGAAAATATACCGAATTCATCGTGCTGCGCAAGCTGAACGCGGATCACAACGCTGTTTTCATAGAGGAGCTGCAAAGTCAGCTTATAAACGGACTTGCGAAACCTTTTTATGTCCTCAACCTTATCAACCTCAGAAAAGACAGCTACTATTCCGCATATAACAACTATGGGAACTCCGCCCAGCATTTCAACGAAAACGGCAGCTACAGCGAAATAATGTCCAGCTACGCCGACAGGCTCCAGTGCAGCGACGAGGACAGAAACTCCCTATTCTACAATTTCAGCGTTGACAACATGAAAAAACGCTTTCTGGCAGGCGAAAAGGTCATCGAATGCGAGATCTGCCAGCACAGCGGAGAGCGTTCAGAGTGGCTGAGAATTCAGGCGTTCATGTCCTCGGCAGACGAAAACGGAGATCCCATAACCGCGATAATCACCGTTCAGCCCATTACCGCTGAAAAGCTCAAGGAACTGCGCTATCAGCAGCGTCTTGAGAGAGCGCTCCGCTCCGAAAGCCAGTATCGTCAGGCGATCCTCTCCAACGCCACAGCAATCTATACCTACAACATCACAAAGGACACGATCTACGATGAGATAATCGAGCAGGAAGGCATTGATCCCCTGCTTCCTATGCTGGGGCTTTCCATTCCCTGCTCATATAATAAATATATAGCAAGGAAAGCGGCTTACTTCACAGATAAAGCCGCCGCGGAAACCTTCCGCAAGACTTTCTGCACCGAAACCCTCGCCGATATGTACAACAGCCACCGCCGCAGCTTCGACACGGAATACGAATTCAGCATCAACGGCAGGACAGGCTATTTCCGGGAAGCCGTTATTCTCACTCAGGATCTCGAAACCGGGGACATCTGGGGGCTTACCTATGTCCGCAACATCTCCGAGGAACACAATCAGAAAACCAGAGTAGAGCAGGCGCTCCGTGACGCTTTCACTCAAGCTCAGCACGCAAACTCCGCAAAGACCCTGTTCATGAGCCAGATGAGCCACGATATACGCACCCCGCTGAACTCTATCCTCGGAATGTCCGCGATCGCGCAGGAGCATATCAGCGAACCCAGCCGCGTGCTGGACTGCCTTGACAAGATCGAAGCCTCCGGGCGGCATCTGCTTGAGATCGTCAACAACGTGCTTGACCTGTCGGCGATAGAGAGCGGAAAAACCGTGCTTGCCAGCGAGCCGTTCGACCTCAATCTGTTCCTTGAGGAAACTCTCAAGATGATACGTCCGCTTTCTGATAAGAAGCGCCATACCCTCACCGTGGATATTTCACCCAGCATGAATTCCAGCGTTATCGGCGATCAGACAAAGCTGCGCCAGCTTCTGACCAATATCCTCGGCAACGCGATAAAATACACCCCCGACTGCGGCGAGATACATTTCACCGCAAAGGAGATAGAGCCTGATCATCAGGGAATATGCCGCTATTTCTTCAAGGTCGAGGACAACGGAATAGGCATGAAGCCGGAGTTCATCGAGCATATCTACGACCCGTTCGTGCGGGCTGACGACAGGAGAATAAGCGGAATTCAGGGCACCGGACTTGGTATGACTATATCGCTGAACATCGCCCGCATGATGAACGGCGATATCTCAATAAAAAGCGCGCCGGGAAAAGGCTCGGAATTCGGCATAACCGTATGCCTGAAAAAAGGCGCAGCTACCGGCAGCTACATCGGCGGTATCTCCATGGAGGAGCCGCACAAGGTTCGTATGTCCGACTTTGATTTCGGTGGAAAGCGCGTGCTGCTGGCGGAGGATCTGGATTTTAACGCCGAAATAGCCGCAGAATTCCTCGCGGAAGCCAATATCCGCACGGAGGTGGCTCACGACGGCGCAGAGGCGGTGGAGATGTTCAAAAACTCGCCTCTGGGATATTACAGCCTCATCTTCATGGACATACAGATGCCGGTGCTGGACGGAAATCAGGCGGCGGAGAAGATACGCTCCCTTGACCGCCCCGACGCGGCTGAGATCCCGATAATCGCAATGACCGCGAATGCGTTCATCGAGGACGTAAAAACCAGCAAAGAGCATGGAATGAACGGTCATGTTTCAAAGCCGCTGGAAATCACCTCGCTTACCTCGGAGCTGTGCAAATGGCTTCCGGAATACAAAAAATCCAAAGAAAAACAGAGCTGATAGAATGAAAAGAATTGTCACCATACAGGATTTTTCCTGCGTAGGAAGCTGCTCGCTGACAGCTGCGATACCCGTGCTGTCCGCCGCCGGAGTGGAGTGCTGCGGAATTCCCACGGCGCTGCTGTCAAACCATACCGGCTTCCCCACCTTTTACAGCATTGACCTCACCAAAGAGCTTGATCCGATAAGCGAACAGCTTAAACGGGAGCATATAGATTTTGACGGGATATACACCGGATATATCGCCTCCGTGGAGCAGATCGAGCATATCCGCAAATTCATTGAGCAGTTCCGGAAACCCGACGCTCCGGTGTTTATCGACCCGGTAATGGGCGACAACGGTAAAATGTACGCGGCGCTCACCGATGATTACCCGGAGCATATGCGGAAATTCATTTCCTGCGCCGATATCATCACTCCGAATATCACCGAAGCCTGCCTTCTCACCGGACGCAGCTTCAACCCCTGCCCCACTCTCCACGAAACAAAGGAAATGCTGACTGAGTTGTGCGGCATGGGCGTGAAATTCGCGGTGATCACCGGTTTTTCCGAAAAGGGACAGCTTGGCGCAGTGGGCTGCTATGACGGGAAATTCACTGAGTTCCTTACCCCCAAGCGGGACGTTGCCTGCTCAGGAACGGGCGATGTGTTCGCCTCCGCGCTTCTGGGCGCGGTGCTTCGCGGCGCTGACTATGCGCAGGCGCTGGAGATCGCGACTAGATTTACTTTTGAAGCGGTGGACTACACCGCAAACGCCTCCGACCGCCGTTTCTACGGAATACATTTCCAGCCAGTCCTCGGTCAGTACATCAAAATGCTTGATGGCATAGAAAAGAGGCGTTCCGATGCCTAAGTTGGATAAATTGCCTAAGTTGCCTAAGCTCCAACGGCTTCACAAGGCTATTCTGTTCATCATCTGCTCGGCGCTGTTCTTTGCGCTGATGAATATGTTCGTTAGGCTTTCCGGGGACGTTCCGACGATACAAAAGACATTTTTCCGGAATTTCTTCGCGCTGTTCATAGCAAGCGGAGCGATGATCAAAAACCGCTGTTCCATTATCCCTCCGAAAAGAGCAAGGCTTGACCTTGTTCTCCGCTCGGTATTCGGTTACACCGGAGTTATCCTGAACTTCTACGCGGTTGGCAGGCTCAGCATTTCCGACGCTTCACTGCTGAACAAAATGTCGCCTTTCTTCGCGATAATCTTCTCTGCAATTCTGCTCAAGGAAAAAGCGAATAAGGTTCAGTGGGCGATAATCCTCACCGCGTTTGTCGGTGCGCTGTTTGTCATAAAGCCCTCTTTCCAGAACGCGGAGCTGGGGGCTTCCATCGCGGGATTTTTCGGAGGAATGGGCGCGGGAGCCGCATATACCTTCGTCCGCCGCGCCACCGGGAAAGGCGTCAAAAGCTACTATATCGTGTTCTTTTTCTCGGCGTTCTCAACTCTGGCGGCGCTCCCCATAACACTGATAAATTATCAGCCAATGACGCTGTATCAGCTTCTCATGCTGGTTGGAGCGGGAGTCAGCGCGGCGATAGCGCAGTTCTGCATAACCAATGCCTATTCCTACGCGCCGGCTAAGGAGGTTTCGATATACGATTACTCCCAGATCATTTTTTCTGCGATGATAGGATTTTTCGTGCTTGATCAGATCCCGGACGCGCTCAGCTTTGTGGGATACGCAATAATAATCGCGGCTGCATTCGCAATGTATAAATACAACAACCGAAAACAGCCTGAAGAGAAAACATAATACAATACCGTCGAAAAAGTCCCGTTGAGACTTTTCCGCCGAACATCCGCACTGCCCGCGTAAGGCATAAGGCGTAAGCCGTTGCCAGTACACTTGTGCGGATAGAAGTGTTTTTTGCCCCGGCAGAGCTGGGGCAAAAAACGGATTTCAAAAGCCCGCTTCGCGGGCAGGAACTGTTTTTTTCTACAAGCTGAAACCGGCGCGGATTATTAATTCCGCGCCGGTTCTTTTATTCAGTTGTTACTGTCAGCAGCTTATACTATTATCCCATTAAACGATGGATAAAATCCATCGTTTAATACCACCGTGAAACGGTGGCGCTGCGAAGCAACGGGGATAAGCCGTTCAATACATCTCCAGTCAAAACCTTTGGTTTTGACATACGCCGATAGGCGGTTAAATTATGGACGTATGTCCATAATTTAAATGGAGATTAGTATTATTTCAATCCCACAATAGACTTTAAAATAGCGGAAGCATCGAACACATCAATAAATCCGTCATTGTTAAAGTCGCAGGTGTCGTCCAGTTGCATCATGCCGACCATCATCTTGAGTATTGCAGCAGCATCGTTGACGTCAATATCGGTGCTGTTGTTTGCATCTCCGGGAAGCCGCGTCTTTGTGTCCAGCATGAGGACGTAATCTCCGCCGACTGTCGGCTGAATCATCGCCAATCCGGTGTTTGCAGTTACCTTTGATGTGTCGGAGAAATCAAGCTTATGGCTCTCCTCGTTGTATCTGAACAGATTTACGAAATGATTTGCCTCTTTGCAGCCGGTTCTGACGTACAATACTGCGCCGACCTTGTTTTCTCCGTAAACGTGCATTCTGACAACCTCGCTGTCGCCGGAGCTGTCAATAAGCACTGACGGGATATACACGTCCTTGCACTTTACACCGACGCTTACGCTGGAAACGGTTTTCTTCAGCTTGCCCGCGTCAACTACCCAGCTTATCCAGTCGTTCACAACGAACTGAAGAGTTGCCTTTTTGCTTATCGCGGTATTGATGATGTCCGCAGGAACCGAAGTGTTGCCGTTGAGGTAAATCACGATCCTTGAGCCGATGTCGGCAGCCTTGATCTTTAGCTTCAACTGGCTCCAGCCCTTTGCAGTGCTTCCCTCGATCGTAGGCAGGGATACAGTTTCTTCATTAGAGTCATCAATGCCTTCAGTGATACTGGTGTCCGTATCGGTGCTGTCGTCCTTGTTGCCATTGCCGCCGGTGTTTCCGGAGTCTGAGGTGCTTCCGCCGCTGTCCGTGACATCGCTGCGCTTGCGAACAACGATATTGAACTTTGTTGAACAGCCCTTGTAGTATACAGTTACCGACTGCTGTCCGATTACCCAGCTATCGAAATCCTCGATCATCTCGTCTTCCATGTATACGCTTTCAACTCTGCCGTCATTATAGGTGACTTTGAGTTTTCCGCCGGTTAAATTCAGAAGTTCTCCGAGATAATAGGAATACTTCATCGGACGCTGTTCGATCTCAATTGACTTTACGCCATAATCAACGCCTATTGTGAACTTGTAGGTCACAACCGCGCTGCTGTCTACGTTTGCGTCAAGTGACTTCGCATACGCTCTGATCGTATATACAACGACCTCGTTCTTCTTTTCCAGAAGGCTGATGCTCTTTCCGGTGTACTTTGTGCCGTTGATTCCCTTTTCCGGATCAAGCTCGGAATTGATCGTATAGTAGATCTCAGTATTCGGGGTATCGGATTTCAGAGTTAAGTATATTGATTTTTCGTAGGATACTCCGGGGGTGTAGTTTGTATACGGAGCGAGCGCCTTGTTTTTCGGCAGCGTGATAGTATAGCTAAAGGACGCAATATCCGAATCGTTCATTAAGCCTGCCGGATCCTTGGCATAGCATCTTACATTGTATGTCTTTGTGCTGTTCGCCTGTCCCTCAAGTATGAATACTCCGTCATACCGCTTGAACGCTTCCTTTTTCGCAGTGGGGTCGGTGGTATAATAGATCTCTGCGCCGACCGTGATGGTGTTAAGCGCAATCTCAAGCGACTGCTGATAGTTTCCGGTTTTGTAGTTCGCGGTAGGAGTTTCCGCCGTCTGCTTCGGAATAATCACAGTGTAAACAAAGGTATTCACCGGGCTGTCTTTCATTCCCGCCGCCGTAGCTATCGCCTTGATGTAATAGTTCACGATCTCTCCGGGAACGCCGCTCAGAACGATAGGAGAGGTGTATGCTTTTCCTCCGCTCACAGTCGGCGCGGAGATATTCGAAGAAGTGCCAATGGTGTAATAGATCGAGGCATTGGCATTAGCAGAGCTGAGAGTTACTGACACCGGCTCATAGAAAGAGCGCTGTCCCTCTGCGGAGTCCGCCGGAGACGCCGTGGGCCATGTGAGCATTCCCGCCTGACCGACATAAACCGTCACCTTTGCGGTGTTCTGCCCATGCGAATATTCAATATAATCCGGCATTGTTACCGTTCCGGTGAGGGTAAAGGTCTGCGCCTCCGCCATTTTCGGGTCATAGGCGGGACTGGAGGTGCTCAGATCCCATGCGACGGGATACTCTTTTTCAAGCAGAGTGCCGACAGGGGCTTCAATCTCAACCATGTTCGGAAGCAGCTTGCCGATATTGGTTATAGAGGTTCCGTTCTCCGCCATGACAGTGGTGCTGGGGTTTACTATCTTGAAGCTTTTCAGCTTTTCGGTCTTTTCCGTGAATGTGTAGGTAATGGTGAGAGTACCGCTGGAGTTTGTGGTGCTTCTGGCTTCCATTCCGTTGATGTAAACGTCCGGTGTGGAGAAGAACGCATACATATTCTTCGGAGTGATCTCAATGCTAATTGAATATCTGGTGTTGTAATCAGCCTTGCCGTGGACATTCTCTCCTATCCACGCAACGGAGGATATGATCGCAATTCCGCCCCGTTCAAGGTCTGTCGCGTCGCTGGAAAGCTCCGCGGTAGTATCCAGCACCTTTCCTCCCACAGGCGGATCAACGTCCAGATGAACCGTGGGGATATTGGTAAGCTCCGACGGCTCAAGGGTTATGGAATATATAAATGTTGCGACTTCACTCTGGCGGAAGTTCTTGTTGTACGCTATCGCCTTTATGTAATAGGTCTTTGTAGAGCCAACTACTCCGGCGAGGTTAATGCCGCCGTTGTATTTAAAGTTGGACTCGGTTTCAACGCCGCCCTGAGGGTCAGCGCCTTTGTCGTTGCTGCTGATAGTGTAATATATATCCTCGGAGGAGCTGAGCTTAACGGTAATTCCGGTATTGTATTCGCCCTCCTGAGTCGAGGCTGTCGGCTTGGGAAGGACATCAGCGGCAAGAACCGTTACATTGACGTACAGATAGTCGAAGAATGTTGTGTTTCCGACCTGCGAGCCGCTGGGTACGTTTACAGTTCCGCGGATCTTGAAGGTCTGCTGCTCTACATCGTTAGGATCATATGTTGAAGAAACAAAATCAAACGCGCCGGTTGAGGTTTTCCATGTGATAGTCGCATTAAGATTTAACGTATCGTCCTCGGTTTTGATGAGCGCGGTGGAGGGCAGCGCACGGAGTATATCGCTGTCAGTTGCGTGGCAGGCAAGCGAAGGGGATAAGGTTATCTCCTGCTTTCCGGCAGGGATTGTTGTGGTCGGTATGAATTCAGCTTTTGTAGCGTTGGGCATACGGGTGGCGTCAAAGCTCATTTTTGCGACAGCCCAGTCATCGCCCTCAAACACGAAATCGAGATCCTTTAACGACGTTCCCTCGTGGTATTGCATTGAGAAGTCAGATGAAAAATTGTAATTGGACGTGTTGATACGGAATTTGATCTCAACGCGATATTTCTTATTATATCCGGCATTTCCGGTGACAACAGTATCTGTTCCGTCCAGATACCAAGTTACCGTTTTCTCTAATATCTGACCGGTAGTAAGGTCGTTATCGGTTTTGGTATATTCAGATGAAGCGTCCCAGAACGCTGTTCCCGCAACCGGAGCCGCAGGCTTTTGCAGCAGGGTGATACTTCCGACAGCAGCCGCAAACGCGCTTCCTGCCGAATTAAAGATACCTCCAAGCGCAGATGGATCAGTAAGTGTGAACATCAGTGCAAAAGCGGTAACTACCGCAGCAATTCTTTGCTTAAGCTTCATACCAATACCTCCAGATATACAATATAGTATATAGTATAATTATATAATATTTCCCGCTTTTAGTCAATAGTTTTGTGAATTTTTTCATCTTCATGGAAGAAAAAGCCATAAAAAAACTGCCGGAATAATATGAATCTCATATTATATCGGCAGCAAAAATCAAAAATTAAGCAATTGTTTCACTGCTGCGTATCCCCAACAGTGAAAACCAGTCCGTCCTCAGTGAATTCCGCTGAAAAGCCCCGCTCCGCGAAATACTCGCAGATGAACTCCCGCAGTGAGTCATTTCTCTCGTCCAGTGAAAAATACTGTCCGCCGCAGCCATCATGGAAATGCACATGATCTGGGAAATGCTCCGCACACGCAGCCTTTAGCTTCAAAACCTCGGAATAATCAAAAACATGAATGCTCATTTCACTTCTCCTTTTTCGCTCAGGAAACAGAAAAGCAGCCCCTGTCCGTGACTGCAACGGCATATTTATTCTATACAAAATAGATTTTACGCGGTAGAAAACCTGAAGAACAAAAATGCCTCAGCGCGCGAAAAAGCGCGTCGAGGCACTCGACTGGCGGACAGGGAGGGATTCGAACCCTCGAACGGGTTTAATCGTTACACGATTTCCAATCGTGCGCCTTAGACCAGCTCAGCCACCTGTCCAAATATCATATTGAGTTGTTTTATGTCGTTCTCAATCGACTTGTCTATTATACCACACCTTTTTTATTTTGTCAAGCACTTTTTCAAAAAAATCAGAAAATCTTTCAAAGTATTTAATCCAACAGGTCATAAAACAAGCGGAAAGGTATTGCTGCCTCCCCGCCTGCTGTTATACTATTTCCTGTTCAACCTATAGACAAAGTCTATAGGTTGAACCAACCGCCATGGCGGTTGGAGCGGCGAAGCCGCAGGAAAGCCGTTCAATACTGATTCTGTCAAAACCAAAGGTTTTGACTAGCCGCCTTGCAGGCGGCTCACCTTATAGACTTTGTCTATAAGGTGATTAAGAATTAGTATTATTTCTCAGAAATAAACGCCGGAACTACTTTAAAGAGCCCTCCCCGCCCATAAGCTGGGTCAGCTCCTCTATCCGCTCTATCGGGAACGGCGGCTCGCAAAGCGGCTTCAGCGCAATGCTCATCAGCTTCATGGGGTTGTCGTCCGCAGCCGTCCTGTTTGAGGAAAGCTTCCCGCATCTGCGGCAGCGGTGTATTACCGCCCATTCTCCGCTTTTCCTCACCCAGACCGCCACTGCGTCCATTATCCCGCCGCAGTCAGATGCTCTGTCCCCCGGCTCGTTGTCAACGTGCATGCTCGCAAGGCAGTTGGGGCAGTGATTTCTGTGGTCGCTGCCCGCTCCCTGAGGAACTATCGTCCTTCCGCAGACCCGGCAGGTGAAAACCTCGTTGCAGGGGTGATTTCTGTAATAGCCGTTCTCGTATGCTTTTCGTTTATTTTCACGGTTCATTGTGTACCTCCATAATGTCAGAAAATAGGGATTATCCAACACCGGGAGGCTGGTCGTACACTAACCTCCCGGTCAGCGTACACACTCCTTATTAAAGTTATTAGTCAAACAAATTCTCCTTAAAAATCAGTGTTATACATTTACTCCAAAGCCGCGGCAGAGAGCCTCAAGTCCGCCCTGATAGCCCGCGCCTACCGCATTGAACTTCCACTCGCCGTTGTGACGGTAAAGCTCGCCGATTATCAGCGCGGTTTCAATGGAATAGTCCTCGGTGAGGTCGTAGCGCAGAAGCTCCTCGCCGGTGTCCGGATTGTAGATTCTGATGAACGCATTGCGCACCTGACCGAAATTCTGGTTGCGTACCGCCGCGTCATAGATAGTTACAGTGAAAGTGATCCTCGATATGTTCGCAGGAACTCTGGACAGGTCGATCTTGATGGTTTCGTCATCGCCCTCGCCAGCGCCGTCGCGGTTATCTCCGGTATGCTCCACAGAGCCGGAAGCGTGGGTTGCATTGCCATAGAATACGAAATCTCCGTCAGATGTTACCTTGCCGTTGTCGCCCAGCAGGAATACCTCCGCGTCAAGGTCGAACTGCGCGCCGCCGTCAAACATATTCACGTCCCAGCCAAGTCCCGCGTTGATCTTTGACAGACCGGGATTGCCCTTTGTAAGATCTACCTTCTGTCCCTTTACAAGATTAACCATAATGAATACCTCTCTTTCAAATTCAAATATTCTTCGGAGTTACGCTCCGTTGGTTTCGTTATTCAGCGGACTTTCCCTCTCTTGCCAGACGCTCCCGCTCCGCCTGCGGAAGCCTGAGATAGCTCGGCATAAGCGCCGCCGGGTCGATAGTTTCTTTCCCGCGAGCCGCAAAGCAGACGCCGCTGCCCCTCTGCCAGCGCAGAGGATACGGCGCAAGCTCATACCGTCCGCCAAGCGCCTTGTACGCAAGCTCCGCGCCGTCTCCGGCGAGAATTACCCTGCCGGATAGCTGCGAAAGCTCCTTTTCAAGCTCCGTCAGCAGGATAGCGCGGTCGTCGCAAAGCCGGGTGATCACTCCGCCCTCGCTGCTGAACACTGCGTTGTAAACCTGCCCGCAGCGGGCGTCCATGCAGCAGACTATTCTCCCGTCAATGCCGGAAAAATTGTAGGCTATCGCCTCCAGCGAGGACACCGGAACGCACCTTTTTCCCGCGCCGTAGCACATTCCCTTGACGGTGGAGATACCTATGCGAAGCCCGGTGAACGACCCCGGTCCTACCGTAACCGCCGCTGCGTCCACCTCCGCAAGGGTTACTCCTGCGCATTTCAGCATTCCCTCTATCATCGGGAGCAGCGTCTGGGAGTGGGTGTGCTTTGTGTTGAGGAACTGCTCGGCGATTATCCTGCCGCTGTCGTCCATAAGCGCGCAGCCCGCCGATATCGCGGAGCTGTCTATTCCTAAAATCATCAGATCACTTCTTTTCGATGTAATTCAGTCAGAGCCGTATTCCAAGCCGTCGTCAGATATACTCTCCGGTTTCCAGCTCGTTCCAGTAGGGCTTCAAGCCCTTGCTTTCCATGTAGCTGGCGAAGGTCCGGGAGTTATCCGCGCTTATCCGCGGTTCAGTCCAGAGTGCCTCGCATTCCTCGCAGACGCTTACCTGCTCGCCGGTCTGCCTTATCCTAGCCCGCAGCAGTTCCGCGCCGGCGCATATCGGGCAGATTATATTCCCGCTCAGGAGAATGCGCCGCTCGGTTTCGCCGGACTTCTCTATCCGGATATTGATTACCCGGTGGGAACTGTCCTGCGCCAGCTCCTGCTCCAGACCGGGGATATTCTCGCTCCATTCCGCGGCGATTATCCCGCCCCGGTCAAGGTAATCAAAGAACCCCACGGCATACAGGTCATCGTAGCTGTCGATGCGGTACAGGTCGAAGTGAAACAGCGGTATTCTCCCCTGCGGGTACTCGTTCACCAGCGCAAAGGTAGGGCTTGTCACCGGGTCGGTTATTCCCAGCGACAGGGCAATGCCTTTTGTGAGGGTAGTCTTGCCCGCGCCCATATCGCCCTCATAGAGGATAATATCCCCCGCTCGCAGTCCCGAAGCTATCTCGGCGGCGATCTGCGCCGTTTCCTCCGGACTGCGGGAGATGTATTCCCGATACTCTTTCATCAGAACAGACCTGTGATCTTTCCGTCCGCGTCAACGTCGATATTGTCCGCAGCGGGTACTTTAGGCAGTCCCGGCATAGTCATAACGTCCCCGGTGTAAACTACCACAAATCCCGCGCCCGCGGAGGCTCTGACGTCGCTTACGGTGATGTTGAAGCCCTCCGGCTTGCCGAGCTTGGTCGGGTCGTCGGACAGAGAATACTGCGTCTTTGCAACGCACACCGGAACTCTGTCCAGTCCGAGGCTCTCTATCTCCTTTATCGCCTTGTCCGCCTTTGCGGTGTAGGTAACTCCGTCTGCGCGGTAGATCTCCTTTGCGATGATATCCAGCTTCTCCTTGATAGAAAGCTTCTCGTCATACAGCGGCTTGTAGTCGCTCTTGGTGCTTTCGATAGTTTCAGCCACAGCGTTTGCAAGCTCAATACCGCCCTCGCCGCCCTTTAAGAATACGTCGGAGAAAGCAACCTTTGCGCCCATCTTCTCGCAGAATTCCCGTACAACCGCGATCTCCGCATCAGTGTCGGTGTAGAAATGATTGATAGCCACCACTACCGGAACGCCGAACTTCCTCAGATTTTCGATATGAACTCCGAGGTTTACGATACCTTTCTTCAGAGCCTCAACGTTCTCCTTAGTGAGGTCGGGCTTTGCCACGCCGCCGTTGTATTTCAGAGCGCGGATAGTTGCCACCAGCACGGTGCAGTCCGGCTTGAGTCCTGCGAACCGGCACTTGATGTCGAAGAACTTCTCCGCGCCGAGGTCAGAGCCGAAGCCCGCTTCTGTAATAGTGTAGTCGCTCAGCTTCATTGCAAGCTTTGTCGCTCTCACGGAGTTGCAGCCGTGGGCGATATTTGCGAACGGGCCGCCGTGGATTATCGCAGGGTTGCCCTCAAGGGTCTGTACAAGGTTCGGGTTGATCGCGTCCTTTAACAGAGCGGTCATTGCGCCCACTGCCTTGAGATCCCTTGCAAATACAGGCTCTCCGGAATAGGTGTACGCAACCAGTATATTGCCCAGTCTGCGCTTTAAGTCCTCAAGGTCGGAGGCAAGGCACAGCACCGCCATAATTTCGCTTGCAACGGTGATCTGGAAGTGATCCTCTCTGGGAATTCCGTTCACCTTGCCGCCCATGCCGATAATGCAGTTGCGCAGCGCACGGTCGTTCATGTCAAGGCAGCGCTTGAAAAGAATTCTGCGAACGTCGATACCGAGGGCATTTCCCTGCTGAATGTGATTGTCCATGAGCGCGGCAAGCAGGTTGTTTGCGGCGGTGATAGCGTGCATATCCCCGGTGAAGTGAAGGTTGATGTCCTCCATAGGAACTACCTGAGAATATCCGCCACCAGCAGCTCCTCCCTTGATGCCGAACACCGGACCTAACGACGGCTCGCGCAGCGCCAGGATAGCCTTGCGCCCGGTCTTGTTCATGGCTTCGCAAAGACCGACAGAGGTAGTAGTCTTTCCCTCTCCGGCAGGGGTGGGATTGATCGCGGTCACAAGGATCAGCTTTCCGTCCGGCTTGTCCGCAAGCCTGTCAAACAGCTTCTGGGACAGCTTCGCCTTGTAGTGTCCGTAGGGCTCAAGCTCCTCCTCGGAAATGCCGAGATTTGCGGCGATCTCCGTGATCTTCTTCATCTTCGTCTGCTGTGCGATCTCAATGTCTGTAAGCATATTTTTTTACCTCCGTAATCTATTAAATCAGCCTCATCTGATCTATGTCCTGATCCGTTGCAGTTCCCGCAGAGGGGATAGATTTTATCCTGAGCGCTTCTATGTCCTTTACGCCGCTTTCCTCCGCAAGATAAGCCCCGGCAAGCTCCGCCCTTGTGAGCCGCATTACCTGAACTCCCTGAGTATCCCTTGTGGTCTTAGGCAGCACCAGCGCGGTATTGAAGGTCAGCGCCTTTCCCGCCGAGGATTTCAGCACGAAATCCGCTTCGCCCTTTATAACGAACATAGCCACAAGCTCCGACAGGTCGGAATAGGCATTGCCCAGCTTCCTGCGCTTTGTCTTGGTCTCAAAGCTGGAGAGCGGCACCTTTGCGCACTTTCCGTTCTTGAAGAAGATCACCAGCGTTTCGCTGTAATCCTCCGTCACTGCCATGAACACTATGCTCTCTCCGTCGTCAAAGCCGAGCTTCGCCGGTACATAGTCGCCCATCGCGCTCGCCTTTGTTTCGTCAAAGTCAGTGCAGCGGGACTTGTACACCTGATATTTGTCGGTGAAGAACAGCAGCTCCGCGCCGCCGTTCACTTCTCCGGAATAGATGATCTCGTCGTTTTCCTTCAGCTTATGCTGATTGCTCATGCGCAGCGACTGGGGAGTGATCTTCTTGAAATAGCCCTCTCTGGTGAGGAATATATTCACGTTTGGCAGATTTACCGGTTCCTCGGTTTCCGCTGACTGCTCCTCCACGTCATAGAGGAACATTGTGCGGCGGGGCTGACCGTACTTCTTCGAGATATCCCTGAGCTCCTCGATGATCAGCTTGTTGACCCGCGCTTCGCTTCCGAGGATCTCCTCCATGTCGGCGATGTCCTTTTCAAGCTGCTCTGTCTCCTCAGTTCTTTTCAGGATATATTCCCGGTTGATGTGCCGCAGCTTTATTTCCGCGACATATTCCGCCTGCGGCTCGTCAATTCCGAAGCCGATCATCAGGTTCGGAACTACCTCCGATTCCTCGTCGGTTTCCCGGATAAGCTTTATCGCGTAATCAATGTCCAGCAGTATCTTTTTCAGTCCGTACAGCAGGTGCAGCTTTTCCTTTTTCTTCTGCATATCAAAGGAAACACGCCGCTTTACGCAGTTTCTGCGGAACGCCGTCCACTCGTTCAGTATCTCATACACTCCCATAACCCTCGGAGTGCCGTCGATAAGCACGTTGAAATTGCAGTTGAAGTTGTCCTGCAAGGGCGTCAGCCGGAACAGCTTGTTCATCACTGCGTCCGGGTCTTGTCCCTTTTTCAGGTCGAACGCAAGCCGCAGACCGGACAGGTCTGTTTCGTCCCGCACATCAGATATCTCCCGCAGCTTGTTGTCCTTGACAAGCTCCACAACCTTGTCGATAATGGCTTCAACGGTGGTCGTGGGAGGTATCTGAGTGACCTCTATACAGCGGGCGTCCGGGTCGTAATTATACACCGCCCTGACCTTTACCGCGCCCATTCCGGTGCGGTAGATCTTCTCCATTTCCGCTTCGTCATAGACGATATAGCCGCCGCCGGGGAAATCCGGGCCTTTCAGCGTGGAGAGCGCGTTGTGCTCCGGGTCTTTCATCAGAGCGATAGTGGTTTCGCATATCTCGCTCAGATTAAAGGAGCAGATATTGCTCGCCATTGACACCGCAAGTCCGAAGTTGCTGTTCACCAGCACCGACGGAAATCTCACCGGGAAAAGGCTGGGTTCAAGCATGGTGTTGTCGTAGTTCGGCACCATGTCCACCGCGTCCTTGTCAATCTCCGCGAAAAGCTCCGCGCTTATCGGCTCAAGCTTCGCCTCGGTGTATCGGGAAGCCGCATAAGCCATATCTCTCGAATACGCCTTGCCGAAGTTGCCCTTGCTGTCAACATATGGGTGCAGCAGAGCCTCGTTTCCTCTCGCAAGACGAACCATTGTTTCATAAATCGCCGCATCGCCGTGGGGATTCAGCCGCATCGTCTGACCCACGATATTCGCGGACTTTGTGCGCCCGCCGGTCAGAAGTCCCATTTTATACATTGTATAAAGCAGCTTGCGGTGAGAGGGCTTGAAGCCGTCTATCTCCGGCAGCGCGCGGCTGACGATAACGCTCATCGCATAGGGCATATAGTTTTCTTCAAGGGTGCTTACAATGTCCTTTTCCGCGACAATTCCGCTGCCCTCGATATACGCTTCATTCATCGCCGGACTGAGCTTCTTCGGCGGTTTCTTTGGGGTATTTTTCTTCAAAGGTAACTGCTCCTTTTCCTGTTATGAAAGATCCGCTGCGGCAAGGTATTTGCTGCCGTTGTCCTTTATGAAGCGCTTGCGCCCCTCAAGGTTGTTGCCAAGCAGCACGTCGAACATCTCTCTTGTGGCTTCCGCGTCGCCGGGATTTACCCGGATAAGCCGCCTTGTTTCCGGATTCATGGTGGTAAGGCTCATCATGTCCGGGTCGTTCTCGCCAAGACCTTTGCTTCGCTGAATGGTGTACTTCTTATCTCCCACCATGCCGAGTATCTTCGTCTTTTCCGGCTCGGTGTAGGCAAAGTAGGTGCGGTCTTTTGTGGTTATCTCGTACAGCGGTGACTCCGCGATGTACACATAGCCCTTCTCAATCAGCGTGGGGCAAAGCTCCTGTATCATCGTCAGAATGAGCGTTCTAATCTGGAAGCCGTCCTCGTCCGCATCGGTGCAGATAACTATTTTATTCCAGCGCAGATTATCGAGATTAAAGGTGGAAAGCTGCTTGTTTGCCTTTGTCTTTACCTCAACGCCGCAGCCCAGCACCTTTATAAGGTTGGTGATGATCTCGCTCTTGAATATCTTGTCATAGCTTGCCTTCAGGCAGTTCAGTATCTTACCGCGAACCGGTATCACCGCCTGAAATTCCGCGTCCCTTGCAAGCTTTACAGAGCCAAGCGCGGAATCGCCCTCCACGATATAGACCTCTCTGCGGGACACGTCCTTGCTGCGGCAGTCCACGAACTTGTCTATGCGGTTGGTGAGGTCGATAGTTCCGGTGAGCTTTTGCAGCGTGCTCTGGCGCACCTTGTCCGCATTCTCGCGGGAACGCTTGTTTATCAGCACCTGCGCGCCTATCTTCGCCGCCTCGTCCGGATTTTCCAGGAAATACACCTCAAGCTGGTGCTTCAGCCATTCGGTCATCGCGTCTGTGATGAACTCGTTGGTAACGGCTTTCTTGGTCTGGTTTTCGTAGCTCGCCTGAGTTGAGAAGTTGGAGGAGATGAACACCAGACAGTCCTCGACGTCCTCCCACTTGATGCTCTTTTCGCTCTTGTTGTACTTTCCGCCGTTCTTGAGGTAGCCGTCAATCTGTGACAGGAACGCCCTCTGGAGCGCCTTCTGCGGGCTTCCGCCGTGCTCCAGCCAGCTTGAGTTGTGGTAGTGCTCAATGAACTGCACTTCCTTGCTGAAAGTGAACGCAACGTTCATGATGAGCTTGTATTCGTCCTTGTCCTCGCGGTCACGTCCCTGACGCTCCGCCGACCAGCTCTGGGGAGTTGTCATGGACTTGTCGCCCACCACCTCAAGCAGATAATCGCTGATTCCGTTCTCATAGCAGAATATCTTCTGGGTGAAAGTCCCGTCGTCGTGGAGCGATTTCAGAACCAGCTCCACTCCGTCGTTCACGATAGCCTGCCTGCGCAGGATATCCGAAAGGTACTCCTCGCCGATGTCGATATCGGTGAATACCTCCAGATCCGGCTTCCAGTGAATCTTTGTTCCGGTGCTGCCGTCGCCCTTGGTCTTTTTGAAGCCCCGCTCGTCCTGCGTGACGTTGAAGCCCTTTTCAAACCTCAGTGAGTAATTCCACGTCCCGCGGCGGCTCTCAACCTCCATATATTCGCTGGCGAACTGCGTCGCGCAGAGTCCCAGACCGTTCAGACCCAGCGCAAACGAATAGTTTCCGCCGGAATTGTTGTTGTACTTGCTGCCCGCGTAAAGGGTGCAGAACGCAAGCTCCCAGTTATATTTGTCCTCTGCCTTGTTGAAATCTATCGGGATACCGCGTCCGAAGTCCTCAACGGTGATGGACTTATCCTCGTGAAGCGTGATAATAATACGCTTTCCGTAGCCCTCTCTCGCCTCGTCTATGGAGTTCGAAATTATCTCAAACACCGAATGGCGGCAGCCGTCTACGCTGTCCGAGCCGAAAATTACGCCCGGACGCAGACGCACCTGATCAGGGCCTTTAAGCGACACGAGGTCGTTATAATTGTTTTCCTTTGCCATAAATCTCTCCTGTTTTTTGCGCGGCGAACCCACAAAAGAGTATAACACCGCATTATCTTCTTTAGTATATCACATTCTGAAAAAAATTGCAAGGTTTTTTTCCAGTTCAATATTTTCATTTAAATTACTCAAATTATCAAGACAAAACAGGATTTTCCTGTTATAATATAGATGTAAGCTTACAAACGTAACTAAGGGGGGCATAAGCTGTGGACAAGGAAAAGCTGAACGTGCTGCTATCCGCGCTGGAATTCATCGAGGAAAACCTCACCGCAGAGCTGACTCAGGAGGACTGCGCCCGACATTCCTGCTGCTCGCTGTCCGGGCTTCAGAAGATGTTCCGGAATGTATTCCACACCAGCGTTGGCGGCTACGTCACAAAACGCCGGGTCACCGCCGCCGCAAAGGAGCTTCAGCAGCGGGAAAGCTCGGTGCTGGAGATAGCCCTGAAATACGGCTGGGGCAGCGCGGAGGCTTTCACAAGGGCATTTTCCAGAGTATGGGGAATGACCCCGACGGAATACCGCCGCCGCTGGAGATTTTCCGGTCTTTGTCCCAAATTCGATATCCCCCGGAAACTCATGTACAATGGAGAGCTTATTATGACTAACAAATACGATATTTCCGAACTTTACGACTACATTAAATCCAAGCAGGGAACCTATCTGCTGAGCTTTGATATTTCACACTTCGACAATGTCAACAAAACCTACGGACACGACGCCGGCGACAAGGTGATAGTTGAATGCCTGCACCGTATCGACCGGGAATGCGCCGACGGAATGATGATGTTCCGCATCGGCGGCGATGAATTCGTGATGATGACCGGGCTTTCCGACAGAGCCGAAGCGGAAGCCCTCGCAATGAAAGTACTTTCCCACAACGGCGAAACAGTGGAATGGAACGGCGCCGAGATACCGGTAAATATGCGCGCCGGCGCGGTGCTTCTCAAATCCGGCAGGCTCAGTTACAGTGAGCTGTTCGCCGAGCTTGTAAGCGCGCCCTCGCCGAATGCGGGAGAGGTGAAATTCTGAATACAGCATACCCCCGGACTGACCAAAGCCAATCCGGGGGTATAATTTATGCGTCCTGAAACTCCTTGCTCTCCATAGCCTTGACAGCCGCAACTACGTCCCAGTAGAAATGCTCCTCGCCGATACGCTGGCGGAAGCCGGCTCTGTCCATCATCTCGCTCACCGCCGACTGAACGCCGGTGAAGGAAATCTGCACTCCCTTTTCCCGGAGCGTGTTGTACAGCCCCTCAAGCTCAGACAGCGAAACGTCGTCCGCGGTGGGAACTCCTCTCATCGAAAGCACCACCTGAGTAGTCCCCTCCGCTGAGTTTCCAAGCTCCGTCAGCGCGGAGATAAGCTTCTCCTGAGTGCCGAAGAACAGCGGCCCGGAAACGTACACCACCTTGAATTCCTCGTGATGTCCGGAATTAACCTTGCCCTCAAGCTTGCTCTCATCAATATCGCTGGAGGCAACCCGCAGCTCGCAGCTCTTGACGATAAACACCAGCATTGCCGCAACAACGCCGATAACTATTGCAATAGTCAGGTCGAATACCACCGTTGCAAGCATTGTAATGACATACTGCATGATAGAGGACTTGAATTTCTTCTTGAAAATTCCCTTGATAGCCGCCCAGTCGTTCATTCTGAACGCAGTCACCATCAGCACTCCCGCAAGAGCCGCCATAGGAATTCTGCTCATAACTCCGCCCAGCAGGAACATGGACAGGATAAGCACCACAGAATGGAATACGCTGACAAGCCGGGTCTGTCCGCCGGACTTTATTGCCACCGAGGTTCTCGCGATAGCCGCCGTCGCCGGAACTCCGCCCAGCAGCGGGATAACCATGTTGCCTATGCCCTGAGCCACCAGTTCTCTCGAAGCGTCCAGCCGCTCGCCCTTCATCTTGCCTGCGCTCGCGCCGCACAAAAGGCTCTCTATCATTCCAAGCGCGGCAATTGACACCGCCGGCATGATAAGACTTGTGATATGCTCAAGGTCAAAGCCCTTCATGATTATGCTGTCGCTGGTCACAAGGCTGCTGGGGATAGCTCCCACCTCTGCAACGGTACCCTGCTCAAAGAACACCATATTAACTATCAGCGCAACGATAATTCCCACCAGCGAGGAGGGAACAACTGCGTTCCATTTCTTCGGGTAGATTACCATGATAAGTACCACCAGACCGCCGAACATTACAGCCCACCAGTTAGGGTTAAAGCTTCCCACGCCGCTGAAATAAGAGCCTATCTTCTCGATCTGGTTCTCTCCCACCGACTTTGTGCCGAAAAAGTTGTCGATCTGACCCAGCGCAATGATTATCGCGATACCGGAGGTAAATCCGGTGATTACCGGCGCGGGGAGATAGCTTACAAGCTTACCCACCTTGCAAACCGCCGCGATAATAAGTATCGCTCCCGACAGAAATCCCGCGGTCAGCACTCCGGTAATGCCGAATTTCGCCGAAACCGACAGCAGTATCGCCGCCATAGCGCCGGTAGGCCCGGATATCTGATAGGACGCTCCGGACAGAATGCCGATCACAAGTCCTGCAATGATCGCGGTAACAAGTCCGGAAGCCGCGTCCGCGCCGGAGCTTACGCCGAAAGCCAATGCCAGAGGCAGCGCCACCGCCGCAACGGTAAGTCCCGCCATCATGTCCTGAGTGAGTTTTTTTCCGTTGTAGCCCTTAAACTCAGCTTTAAGGTCGCTCACATATTTCTTTATCATCTTTTTCCTTCCTTTTGTGCTTTTTTTGACAAATCACAATTTATAATTATACTCTTAAAATTATTCTCTGTCAATCTGCAAGAATAACATAGATTTATGCACAATAGCGTCTGTTTTTGTGGAAATCGTGTGCTTTCTGAAAGCCTCCATGGAATTCAGCCCTCAGACGAAATACAAAATCAGTTTAAAAAGGTATTGAAAAATTAAATTAAATATGCTAAAATAAGTTATGTAACAGCTTGTCGAAAAACCTAGTTTTGCCCGCGAAGCGGGCTTTTGAAATCCGTTTTTTGCCCCAGCTCTGCCGGGGCAAAAAACACTTCTATCCGCACAAGTGTGCGGTTTGGCGGCAATGCCGCCAAACCGTGCGCGCAGGGCGGATGTTCGGCG
>JAGAJA010000065.1 GCA_017829075.1 Oscillospiraceae bacterium
GGTACTTGAGCTTTTTGTCCAAGCCTATAATGCTTTTGGTGTTGCTAAAATGAACTTTCGGAAAAATAGAAATCCAAATTCTCGCGAATTGCCGTTTTCAGTTCTTGACTTTTTATAATATGCGCAGTGTGTCCACACCTGTTATATACAAGGGATTGACGAAACGGCATTTCTTATGTTATACTATACTTATTGAAGTGCTGCTGACCCAAAGATAGGAAGCATTACGGAGAAAAGGAGCTAATATGAACGAAGAATGCCTGATATGCAAGGCTCCGCTGGAGTATCTGACAGACAATACCCAGATGGAATGCGCGATATGCCACAAAACCGAACTCAGCAAGACCCGCTGTGTGAACGGACATTACATATGCAGTGAATGTCACACCCGCGGCATGGACAGCATTTTCTCACTGTGTCTGAACGAAGCCAGCCGGAATCCGGTGGAAATACTTGAAAAGATGATGTCGCTGCCATTTTGTCATATGCACGGGCCGGAGCATCACGTTATGGTCGGAGCGGCTTTGCTCACTGCTTACAGCAATTCCGGAGGAAAGCTTGATCTCGAAAAGGCGTTTGCTGAGATGTACAGCCGCGGCAAGTCGGTTCCGGGAGGAGCCTGCGGATTTTGGGGCGCGTGCGGCGCGGGAATAAGCGCAGGAATGTACATATCCATTGTCACCGGGTCAACTCCGTTGGCAGGAGAGGCTTGGGGGCTTTCCAACAGAATGACCTCAGCGGCTCTGGCGAAGATAGGAGAGGTCGGCGGCCCGCGCTGCTGCAAGCGTGATTCCTACCTTGCGATTACGGCGGCAGTGGAGTTCACACGGGAGCATCTCGGCGTTGAAATGGAGCTTGGAAAAATCTCCTGCACACGTTCCGCAATGAATAACCAGTGCATCGGCGGGAGATGTCCTTTCAATTCCGGAGAGGGAGTTCGTAAATGACAAGGGTCGCGTTTGTATGTGTGCACAATTCCTGCCGCAGCCAGATAGCGGAGGCTTTGTGCAGAAAAAACCTGTCGGATATATGCGAGTGCTGGTCTGCGGGAACCGAAATAAAATCGCGGATAAATCAGGACGCGGTGCGTCTGATGAAGCAGCTTTATGGGATAGACATGGAAAAACAGCAGTACCCGAAGCTGTTGTCGGATATCCCGCCGGTGGATATGGTGATAACAATGGGCTGTAATGTTCAGTGCCCGTATATCCCCGGCGTGAAGCGCACCGACTGGGGTCTGGAGGATCCCACCGGACAGGGCGACGAAAAATTCGTTGAGGTCATAAAGAAAATCGAGGAGAAATTGTGTGAACTGAGAAAGGCTCTGGCAGAGGCGCAGGGTTGATGGAACTTCCTGCGTAGATTTGCAGCATATGAGCATATGAATACAGACCCGAAGCGCCGAAATCCGCTCCGGGTCTTTTGTTAAGGCGTATCTCAGAAAAAGGACAAGCGCAGCCTCATATACTGTACAGAGGTGATGTATATGGCTGTTATCAGAAGCATTGTTACAAGCCGCGGCGCTGTAGTGAATATCCGTGATGAGGGTTACGCAGGAGCTGCCGGAGATGTGCTTTTATACCGCCGTGAGGAAATTCTGAATACCGCTGTACGGATAGCGCAGGAGGCTGAGCAGCGCAGGCAGCGGCTGAATAGTGCCGGTCAGGAGCTTCACGATGAGAAACTGTGATATGCCGCAATACGCGATCTATCTCCGAAAATCCCGTGCCGATCTTGACGCAGAAGCGCTCGGTCAGGGAGAAACTCTTGCCCGGCATAGGGCGGCTCTTCTGGAGCTTGCCGGCAGGAACGGCTTTTCTGTTGGCGAAATATACCATGAGATAGTTTCCGGCGACAGCATAGAGGCTCGACCGGAAATGCTTAGGCTGCTTACGGACGTGGAGAAAGGACGCTGGGCTGGAGTGCTTTGCATGGACATTGACCGTCTGGCAAGGGGCGACAGCGCGGATCAAGCGAGGATATCCCGCACCTTCCGCATTGCAAAGACGCTGATAATCACACCATCGAGAGTATATGACACCACTCAGGACAGCGATGAGGAATATGTTGATTTCGAGCTTTTCATGGCGCGGCGGGAATACAAGGCTATATCCCGGCGGATAATGCGCGGGCGCATAGCTTCGGCGGGAGAGGGTCATTTCATAGGAAGCGTTCCGCCCTTCGGGTATGACAAGGTGAAGCTTGAAAAGGGTCGGGGATTTACCTTGAAGCCGAACGCGGAGAGTGAAACTGTGAAGCTTATTTTTGCGCTTTGCGCCGGAGGTCTGGGCAGACGCTCTATCGCCCGCAGGCTGGACGATATGGGATTTCCGCCCAGAAGCGGCGGTAAATGGAGCAGCGCCAGCATTTCCGATATCCTGCGAAATCCGGTTTACTGCGGTAAGATACGCTGGCAGTTCCGGCGGGAGGAGAGAGCCTCGCAAAACGGCGTAGTTACCCGCCGCAGAAGCAGAAATCCCGATTGCATCATGGCGGAGGGACTGCACCCGGCGATAATTAGCGAGAGCGACTTTGAGCGGGTGCAGCAGATTATGTCCAGCCGCAGGGAACCTCCCAAAACGCGAAGCGCTGAGCTTCGCAATCCGCTGTCCGGGTTAGTGTACTGCGGAATATGCGGGGCGATGATGACAAGGCTTGGCACTGGCGCGCGCAACCGCAGCGATATCCTGCGCTGTCCAACCAGAAGCTGCCCGAATGTTTCCTCAAAGCTGAGCCTTGTCGAGGACGCGCTTGTCGAGGGACTTTCCGGTTGGATTAACGGCTGTACGGTGGAGGTCAGCCGAAAGCCTGCCGGAACTATCTCCACAGGGCTTGCGAAAAACGCGGCGGCGAAGCTGAGAACGGAACTATCCGGACTGCCGGGGCAGCGGGACAGGATATATTCGCTTTTGGAGCAGGGGATATATTCCCCGCAGGAATTCCGGGAGCGAATGGAGGCTCTTGAGCGGCGGCGGGAGCGGCTTTCTGAGCAGCTTGAGAATGCAGAGCGGGAACTGAGAAATGCAGAGGAATGCCACGAGATGACCCCTCAGACAGCGAAAATATCGGACATATACGCTGGTTCCACTCCGGAAGAAAAGAACCGCCTGCTAAAAACTCTCCTCAGCCGTGTCACCTACATAAAAACCTCCCGGAACACCCGGCGCGATCCGGATAGGTGCGGTTTTACGCTGGATATTTTTCCCATTCTTCCGGATTTTTTGCGTTAAAACCTACCATACCACTTCCTAAATATGCACAGAAATCTTTCGCAGAAATTGTTTAAATGTTCAAAATTCAGCCGTTAATGTTGACCTTTTATTATTTTAGTGATATAATGAGTTAAACAGCTAATTGCATTTATTTACTGTTCAGCCGGGGCTTCCTCGACTGCCGATAAATCAGATGTGCAAGTCGAAAAAAGGAGAATTTTGTATGACGTTCCTATCAAAGATGCCTATTAAAAAGCATATTATCGTTGTGATGCTGGTAATGGTGCTGCTTCCGCTTCTTATCTGCGGCGGAGTTGCTATGGGGCTGAACTATAACACCTCGGTAAATGCAGCGGCAACGAACATGGAGGAAATGGCGGTACTCTGCGCAGAAAGAATTCACTGGGAATTACAGACCTTTACCACTATTGCAAGAGAGGCTGGCTGCAATTCAGAACTCGCAGACCCGGCGGTTTCCAACTCTCAGAAAGAGGAGATACTCGATGTGAGAGTTAAGGAGAATAATTTCCGTCAGGCGGATATCATAGGCGCTGACGGAAAATGTCTCTTTGACGGTGAGGATTTTACGAATGATCCCTGCTATATCGAAGCAATGAAGGGCAATACATATTTTTCCGAGCCGACTGTTTCTCCGGAAACGGGAAAGATCACGGCTATGGTTTCCGCTCCGCTGTGGGAGGGAGGAGTAGAAGGTTCTGCGCCTGTCGGCTGCGTTTACTTTGTTCCTGACGAGGAATTTCTCAACGATATCATGAGGGAGATAAAGTTCAGCGAGCACAGCGCCGCTTACATAATCGACAAGAACGGCAATACTATCGCCGATGTCGATTCTGATGTTGTAAAGAATGGCGAGAATATCGAGGCTCTTGCCCTTGAGAATAGCGGATATAAAGCCCTTGCAGCAACTCATGAAAAGATGAGAAACGGTGAAACAGGTTTCTATGACTACTATGAAAACGGTGTGAGAGAGTTCATGGGATATGCCCCCATATCCGGAACTGATGGTTGGTCTATTGCTGTATACGCTTTTGCTGATGATTTCTTGGGTGAGGCATATCTTACAATAATTATCACGTTAATACTGATCGCCATAGCGATTGTTGCAACTTCTGTCAGCGCAATGTTTACCGGTAAGCATATCGGCACTCCAATTAAGCTTTGCACAGATCGTCTTGTAAAGCTTGCGCAGGGTGATCTTTCAAGTCCTGTTCCCGTGGTCAAGGCAAAGGACGAAACCGGAGTTCTTGCCCAGACGACCCAGACGCTTGTCAATGATTTCAACAGAATTATTGATAACATTGACTTCAACCTTTCAGGCATGGCAAACGGAAACTTCAATCTCATAAATGAAGAAGGCAATGCGAATGTGGAAAGTATATATGTCGGCGACTTCCATAAGCTGATAGAGTCAGTTGGTATGATAACTGTGCGGCTCAGCGATACTCTCCGTCAGATAAATGTTGCGGCGGATCAGGTGTCCAGCGGAGCGGATCAGGTGTCCTGCGGAGCGCAGGCTCTTTCACAGGGCGCGACCGAGCAGGCTTCCTCCATTGAGGAGCTGGCGGCAACTATCATATCCATTTCCGACATGATAAACCGCAACGCGAAGGACGCGGAAAACGCGAGCAAGCTCACCGCAGAAGCCGGTGGCAAGATGATGGAAGCAAACCAGAAAATGGAGGGTCTTGTGTCTGCAATGACCGAGATCAGCGATTCCTCCGCGGAAACCAAGAACATCATCAAGACTATCGAGGACATTGCGTTCCAGACCAATATCCTTGCGCTCAACGCGGCAATCGAAGCGGCGAGAGCCGGAGAAGCAGGAAAGGGCTTTGCAGTGGTTGCTGACGAGGTTAGAAATCTTGCGGCGAAATCTGCGGAAGCAGCCCAGAACACCACCAACCTCATTGAAGGAACGGTTCAGGCTATCAACAACGGCAGCGCTCTTGTCGGCGAGGTTGCGGACGTGATGAATCAGGTGTCGGCTTCGGCGGGACAGGTTGCTGTGATCAACGACAAGATATCCGAGGCTTCAAAGGAGGCAGCGGATTCCATCACGCAGGTGACTGTCGGCGTGGAGCAGATCTCCAATGTTGTGCAGACCAACTCCGCAACTGCGGAACAGTCGGCGGCGGCTTCGGAGGAGCTTTCGGGACAGGCTCAGATGCTGGATTCGCTGGTGTCGGAGTTCAAACTCAGGGCAGAATAAAATCAAGGACTGTCATTTGGCTGGCTGCCGATAAAGCAGCTTTCGACCTGCCGAGCAAATCATTCGGCGATTAGATGAAGTTTCGGCGAGGCGAAATTGCCTATGATCCGCACGACCGTATACATACGGCCCGCCCCTAGCCGTATCCCCGATAAACGAAGTTCGCCGGGTGCTGGATTATGCTGTTACAGAGATCCCGCCGGAGAAGATACTCATGGGAATGCCGAATTACGGCTACGACTGGACTCTGCCGTTCATGCGCGGTACTCCCGCAAGAAGCCTGAGCTTCACGGAGGCAGTGGAACTGGCGCAGAAGTACGGCGTGGAGATACAGTACGACGAAACCGCGCAGGCGCCTTTCTTCTATTACACCGACAACGGACGGCAGCACGTTGTTTGGTTTGACGACCCGCGCAGCATTGACGCGAAGCTAAAGCTCATCGACGAGTACGACCTTGCCGGAGCAAGCTTCTGGACTGTAAACCGCTGCTATGTACCGAACTGGCTTGTTCAGCGGAGCCTTTATGAAACGGTGAAGCTTTGAGTTTATATGGAAACGACCTGAGAAGTATTCTATGCTTCTCAGGTCGTCAGACCGGCGAGAAAGTCCCTAAAGGGACTTTCTCGCCGAACATCCGCACTGCCCGCACTCACTGACAGCAAAGCTGTCAGTTCGCACAGTTGTGCGGATAGAAGTGTTTTTTGCCCCGGCAGAGCTGGGGCAAAAAACGGATTTCAAA
>JAGAJA010000066.1 GCA_017829075.1 Oscillospiraceae bacterium
ACTGGCAACGGCTTACGCCTTATGCCTTACGCGCGCAGGGCGGATGTTCGGCGCAGCAGGATGCTGCAAAGCCGAAACCCAAAGTCCGGCATGGATGCCGGACATAAATGTTTCGGCGGGGATAAGTCCCAACGGGACTTTTTCGACGGTCTGATATTATATCTATTTTACCATAAATCCCGTAATAAATCAATTTTTCTGCGTTGTGTATATTAACCAAAATATGCTTTCTATTTAAAGAATATTTATACGAATGGGGGTTGACAACTGTGATGTATTGTGATAAAATAGATAAAAGCAGGGGTTCGTGAAACCCCGGAGCTGATAGAGGTGCGGGACTGATCAGTAGCAAAGCCGTCAAGATCTGCGGAGATCGGCTGTGTGAAAGGCTAACCGCCGAAGAATGCACATTCCGTGGTGTGCATATCTGGCTGTGCGTTGAACAGGCGTACGGTTGTCATCGGTCTGATGGAGAGCTATCGCATATTTTTGATGATAACCATTAGAGCCGATGACATTTTCTCATCGGCTATTTTTGGCGCAAAAAACACATATCGCAAAACAAAAAAGAGAAAGGATACATTTAGTCATGAAAGAAAAGTACAATGTCGGTATAATCGGCGCAACGGGAATGGTAGGTCAGCGTTTCGCAACGCTGCTGGAAAATCACCCGTGGTTCAACGTAGTCGCACTTGCGGCTTCTCCCCGTTCCGCAGGCAAGACCTATAAAGAGGCAGTCGGCGACCGCTGGCTCATGGACACACCGATGCCCAAGAGCATGGAGAATATCGTGATCAACGACGCTACCGCAGATGTTAAGGAGATCGCTTCCAAGGTTGATTTCGTATTCTGCGCAGTTGATATGAAGAAGGACGAGATCCGCGCCCTTGAGGAAGAATACGCAAAGGCAGAGTGCCCGGTAATGTCCAATAACTCCGCGCACCGCTTCACACCCGATGTTCCGATGATCATTCCTGAGGTAAACGCAGAGCACGCTGCGATCATCGAGGCTCAGAAGAAGCGCCTCGGAACTAAGCGCGGCTTCATTTCCGTAAAGTCCAACTGCTCTATCCAGAGCTACGTTCCCGCGCTTTCTCCCCTGAGAAAGTTCGGCATCAAGAATATTCTCGCCTGCACCTATCAGGCAATTTCCGGCGCAGGAAAGACCTTTGAAACATGGCCGGAAATGGTGGATAACCTCATTCCCTACATCGGCGGCGAGGAAGAAAAGTCCGAGCAGGAGCCGCTGAAGGTATGGGGCAAAATCGAGGGCGGAGAGATCGTAAAGGCTCAGTCCCCGCTCATCACCACCCAGTGCCTGAGAGTTCCTGTTTCCAACGGACATTTCGCGGCAGTATTCGTAAACTTCGAGAACAAGCCCTCTATGGACGAGATCAAGAAGATCTGGGCTGAATATTCCGGCGTGCCTCAGGCGCTGAAGCTGCCCTCCGCTCCGAAGCAGTTCATTCACTACTTCGAGGAGGACAATATGCCGCAGGCTAAGCTGCACCGCAACCTTGAGGGCGGTATGGCAGTTTCCGTCGGCAGACTTCGTCCTGACACAATGTTTGACTATAAGTTTGTATGCCTGTCCCATAACACCCTGAGAGGTGCTGCGGGCGGTGCTGTTGAAATGGCAGAGCTGCTTGCTGCAAAGGGTTATCTGGACTGATTTTCCGAGTGAAAGGAAACCCCCATGAAAAAGACAATTTTTACCGGTGTAGGCACCGCTATTGCCACACCGATGAACGCAGACGGTTCCATTAATTATGAGGAATTCGGCAGAATGCTGGATTTTCAGGTCTCCGGCGGCGCTGACGCAGTTGTTGTCTGCGGAACTACCGGAGAAGCCTCCACAATGCCGGACGAAGAGCACCTTGAGTGCATAGGCTATGCCGTAAAGCGCATTGCCGGAAAAATCCCGGTAATTGCCGGCACTGGCAGCAACGACACCGCTCACGCGATCTCTCTGTCCCAGAGGGCTGAAAAGCTGGGCGCGGACGGACTGCTTCAGGTTACTCCCTATTACAACAAGACCTCCCAGAGAGGGCTTGTAAAGCACTTTACAGCCATTGCGGACAGCGTTAATATCCCGATAGTGCTGTATAATGTCCCCAGCAGAACAGGCGTTAATATCTCCATTGACGCGTATAAGGAGCTTGCAAAGCACCCGAACATAGTTGCGACCAAGGAAGCAAGCGGCAATTTCACACTTGCGGCAGAGATCGCAGCCTACACCGACCTTGATCTTTATTCCGGCAATGACGATCAGGTAATTCCCATGCTGTCCCTCGGCGGCAAGGGCGTTATCTCGGTAACTTCAAACCTCATGCCGAAGGAAAAGCACGACGAGGTTGCACTGTACCTCGCCGGAAAGCAGTCTGAGGCTCTTGAGATACAGCGGAGGATCCTTGCATTTGAAAAGGCTCTGTTCATGGACGTAAATCCTATTCCTGTAAAGGAAGCGCTGAACATCATGGGCTTCAAGGCGGGAGAATGCAGGCTGCCGCTGGCTTCAATGACCGCAGAGCAGGTCGAGAAGCTGAGAGCGGTAATGCAGCCCCTCGGACTTGTGGGAGCCGTAAAGTAAAAATTGCGGGCGGGAATACTATTTCCGCCCGATGTTCAAGGTTATGAAAGGATCTTCAAATGACTAAAATAGCAATAACCGGAGCCTGCGGAAAGATGGGCAGAGTTATCGCCGGGCTGGTTAAGGAGCGCAGCGACTGCACTGTTACCGCCGGTATCGACCTTTTCGGCGAGCAGTACGATGAATTTCCGGTGTACAAAAAGGTTTTCGAGCTGCCGGAAAAGCCGGACGTAATCATTGATTTCTCGCACCCGTCGGCGCTGCCCGACCTGCTCAGCTACGGAAAGATGAACAACGTTCCGCTGGTGCTTGCCACCACCGGCTACACCGACGAGGAACGCAGTCAGATCACTGCGGCAGCGGCGCAGATCCCGGTGTTCTTCACCTTTAATATGTCGCTGGGAATAAACCTGCTGGTGGAGCTTGCCCGCAAAGCGGCGCAGATTCTCGGCGGTCAGTTTGACGTGGAGATCGTTGAAAAGCACCACAATCTCAAGAAAGACGCGCCCTCCGGCACGGCTATCATGATAGCCGAGGCAATCAACGAGGAGCTTGGCGGAAAAGAACGCTTCGTTTACGACCGCCACAGCGTCAGAAAGCCCCGGGACAAGGACGAGATAGGACTTCATTCTATCCGCGGCGGCACGATCGTCGGCGAGCATGATGTTATTTTCGCCGGACATGACGAAGTGATCACCCTGTCCCATTCCGCGCAGTCGAAGGAGGTTTTCGCTGCCGGAGCTGTAAATGCGGCGGTATTCCTTGCAGGAAAGCCTGCGGGGCTTTACGCAATGTCAGATTTGATTAAGGAGAATTGACAATGAACATTACTGTTACCGAAAACGTTTCTGCCGTTACATTCAACAATGTTCCTCTGTACAAGACCATTATGGAGGACACACTGACTGCCGTTGCGCAGGCAGGTATCAACATCGACATGATCTCCATGACCGCGCCGACCTCAGAGCGGTTCGGCTTTGGATTTACCGTAAATGACGACGATATGCCGAAGCTGCTTGGAGTTATCAAGGCGCTCAAGGAGAGCCACGAGATCACTCCGATGATAAACAGCAGCAACCGCAAGATCGTAATTAAGACCGGTGAAATGGAAACTCAGGCGGGCTTTGCGGCAAAGGTGTTCAACCTGCTTAACAAGATCGACGCGATGATTTTACTTATCACCACCGGCGTTGACGAGATATCCGTGCTTATCCGCGAGAGCGACGGCGACGCTGCGGAGGCAGGACTCAGGGAGATGTTTGAAAAGTGAGCATTCTAAATTTAGTGTCTGCCGCTGAATCCGCCGTGGATTCTGCCGCAGAGGCTCCGGTACAGGAAACAACGCTGAATGACGCAGTTCAGGAGCTTGTTCAGAATCCGGAGGAAACCGTATCAAAAATAGGCGAATTCTTTCAGAATATGCTGAATGCCGTGATAGGCGCGATCCCCACGATCATTATGGCGGTTATCGTGCTTGTTGTCGGACTTATCCTGTGCAAGCTTGTACTTAAACTCATCAGCAAGGGACTTGACAAAACCAAGATCGACCTTACGGTGAACAATTTCTTAAAGCAGTGCAGTAAGATAATTCTGTATGTTCTGCTGATCACTGTGGTACTTTCCATGCTGGGAATTCCGGCAACCTCGGTGGTTACGGTCATTGGTACTGCCGGAGTTGCGATAGGTCTTGCCCTCCAGAGCAGCCTTTCAAACGTTGCCGGCGGCATCATGCTGATGATAAACAAGCCGTTCAAGATCGGCGATTATATCGTTGTTTCCGGTGTCGAGGGAACCGTAAAGCAGATCACCATTCTGTACACACGGCTTGATTCCGCAACAAATCAGGCTATTTTCATACCAAACGGGCAGGTTTCCGGGGCAACTGTTATCAATAATAGCTGCAACGACTGCCGCCGCGTGGATCTGACATTCTCTATCAGCTACGAGGACGATTATGAAAAGGCGAGAGCGATCATTCTTGCCGTGCTTGACAAAAATAACAAGATACTGAAAACTCCCGCAGCCACTGTAAATATGCTGGAGCACGGAGCAAGCGCGATAGTACTTGCCGTGCGCCCGTGGTGCAAGCCTTCCGATTACTGGGACGTATATTTCTCAGTGACCGAGGAGGTCAGGGCAGCGTTCATCTCCGGAGGAATTTCAATTCCTTACGACCAGTTGGACGTTCATGTGGTAAAGGAATAATACTTGCGAAAGGGCAGAATACTGCCCTTTCTCAGCTTGTAGAAAAAGACCATAGTATTCTGAAAAAGTGTAGGGGCGGGGCTTGCTCCGCCCGAAAAAAAGGCATTAGAATACGGGAGGAGCAAGCCCCTCCCCTACAAGGAAATCTATTTTTTAAGAAAACAAGGTTTTTCAACGGTCTGGAAAGGGCAGAATACTGCCCTTTCTTTATTTTGTTTGGGAATAGCATAAAAAACACTTGAACAAAATACAAATTTGTGGTATACTATAATAGATTAAATATGTTCGCTTGAAAAAGGGAGGCAAATATGGAAAAGAAAGCAAACAAGCCGATCGGAACGATCAAGGTTTCCGACAGCGTTATCGTTAAAATGGCGGAGCTGGCTGCGGCTGAGATAGAGGGGGTATACTGCAAGGGGCAGGCTCCTGCGCCGTCCAATACCAAGTCAAAGGTGCTTGGACCCATTCGTGCTAAGCTTGGCGCAGATACCGCTGAAATATTCGCGGATATCGTGGTTATCGAGGGCTATAACGCCGTGAATGTTGCGGAGGACGTCCAGAAGAGCATAAAATCCGCGATACAGAGCATGACTAATTTCACAGTGACAAAGGTAGACGTAAACGTTGCCGGAATAAAATTCAAGGAGAGCGCCGACTGAGCGCGACATAAACAGACATGGAAGAAAAGCTTACAAGACGCGAGGTGCGCGAGGGCGCGTTTATCATACTCTATCAGACCCTGTTCGGGCAGACTCCGCAGGAGATAACCGAGGCTGACGAGGAGGCTTTCGGGCTTGCCAGAAATCACGAAACCGACGCTATCGTCCGTGGAGTTCTGGCGCACGACGAGGAGATAACCGGAATTATCTCAAAATACAGCACCACAAGGTCTGTCGCGAGAATTTCTAAGGTAAATCTCGTGATAATGAAGATCGCGATCTACGAGATCAAATATGACGATAAGGTTCCCGGCGCGGCTGCGATAAACGAGGCGGTTGAGCTGGGCAAGAAGTACGCATACAAGCAGGACTGCGGTTTCATCAACGGCGTTCTGAACTCATACCTTGAGGAGATAGAAAATGACCGGGACTAAGCCGCCGGTAGTCACCGTTTCGCAGGTGAACCGGGTGGTCGGTATGCTCATAAAGGGCGACAAGCGGCTTGCAAGCGTCGCAGTCCGTGGTGAGATCTCAAATTTCACCCGGCACTACAAGACCGGGCATCTCTATTTCACACTCAAGGACGAGCAGACGCAGCTTAAAGCGGTGATGTTCGCCGGAAATGCGGCTCGGCTTGAGTTCGACCCGGAGGACGGGGACAAGGTCGTGTGCTATGGCGCGATAACCGTCTATGAGCCGTCCGGAGTGTACCAGATCAACTGCTCAGACATGGAGCCTGACGGCGCCGGAGAGCAGGCAAAGGCTCTTGAGGAGCTGCGCAGACGTCTGGCGGCGCAGGGGCTGTTCAATCAGAAACGCCCTCTGCCGAGAATGCCGGAGCGGGTCGCAGTGGTTACTTCCGCCGGAGGCGCGGCTTTGCAGGACGTTATCAACATAATCTCCCGGCGCTGTCCGGTGGTGAAGCTTATCGTAATTCCGGCGCAGGTTCAGGGAACAGGCGCTGCGGAGTCAGTCGCGGCTGCGATAAACCGGGCGCAGGAAACCGGCGCGGACGTGCTTATCTTCGGGCGGGGCGGTGGTTCTGCCGAGGATCTGAGCGCGTTCAATTCAGAGATCGTGGCGAGGGCAGTCTATTCCAGCAGAATTCCCACGATATCAGCGGTAGGACACGAAACGGATTTCAGCATTGCGGATCTTGTCGCAGACATGAGAGCGCCTACGCCGTCTGCGGCGGCGGAGCTTGCGGTTCCGGAGATGAGTGTGTTTTCTTCGGCGATCGAGGGAACTATGGAGCGTATCCGTTTGGATATGCTGCGCAGGCTGTCGGAATGCAGCCGGTCGCTTAACTCGCGAATGGAGCTTATTTCCGCTCTTTCGCCGAAAAGCAGGCTGAATACCGCAGAGCAAAGGCTTGACGAACTATCGGCGCGGATACGCACCGGAATGCACACAAGGCTTGATCGGGCAGAGCGCTCTGTTGTCGCAAGCGCGGAGGTTATTTCTGCGCTCAATCCTCTCGGAGTGCTGGCGCGGGGATATTCGCTGACCAGCGGAGAGCATGGAATAATCACCAGCGCGGCGCAGCTTACTCCCGGCGAAAAGATCAGCATAAGGCTTGCCGAGGGCGCTGTTACGGCGCGGGTGGAGGAAATTATCCCAACAGAATAGAGGTAATAAAATGGAATTTGAAAAGGCGATGAGCAGGCTTGCGGAGATCTCCGAGCAGATGAGCGGCGGGGATATTTCGCTGGAGGAGTCCATGAAGCTCTACGCTGAGGCTGCGCAGCTCACAAAGCAATGCAGGGAATATATTCAGAACGCACGGCTTCAGGTGGAAAAGCTGGAAGCTTCGGAATAAATTCGGAGGTTTGGTGTTGGATAAGGAAAGTGTAAAGGAGCAGCTCCGGGACTATGCGGAAATGACGGAGCGTGCGCTGGATAGCCTGCTTCCGGAGAGAGTGTGCCTGCAAAAGAATGTAATTCTTGCGGCGCGGCACAGCCTTACCGCCGGAGGAAAACGGCTGCGTCCGGCGCTTGTCATGGAGTTCTGCCGGGTGTGCGGGGGAGAGCCGGAAACGGCGCTTCCAGTAGCCTGTGCCATCGAGATGATGCACACATTTTCGCTGATACATGACGATCTGCCCTGCATGGACAACGACGATATGCGCCGGGGCAAGCCGAGCTGCCACAAGGCTTTCGGCGAGGCTAACGCGCTGCTTGCGGGTGACGCGCTGGCAATACTTCCGGCTGAGATAATCGCAAAGGCAGGGATAAAGGGGACTATTTCCCAGAACGCCGCGCTGAAAATTATTTCGCTGCTTGGAGAGCAGGCGGGGATCTACGGCATGATCGGCGGTCAGGTCATTGACACGGAAAACGAGGGAAAGCAGCTCCCGGAGAACGTAATTCTGGAGATGTACCGCATGAAGACCGGCGCTCTGCTGGAATTCTGCTGCCGCGCGGGAGTAATCGCGGCGGGCGGCGGCGCGGAGCTTCAGCTTGCTGCCGGGACTTACGCGAAAAAGCTGGGACTTGCGTTCCAGATAATCGACGATATTCTTGATATAACCGCCGATGAAAAGCTGTTGGGCAAGCCGGTCGGAAGCGACAGGGAGAGCGGAAAATATACCTATGCGGCGGTAGTGGGTCTGGAAAAGGCGCGGAATGAAGCCGCAAGGCTCACTGACGAGGCGGTGCAGGCGCTGTCCGTATTTGAGGACAGGGAGTTCCTTGAGGGACTTACACGGCTGCTGCTTGAACGTAACTATTGATTGCCCGGAGGAAGTTTGATAAATGAACATATTTATGGCAAATCCGACGATCTCTGTCGGTCTGATATCGTTTATTTCCGCGCAGATAATAAAAACTGTGCTGTACGCGATAAAGGAAAAGACCTTTAATCCGGAGCGCATAACCGGAGCGGGAGGTATGCCGTCCTCTCATTCTGCTCTGGTCGTGTCGGTCGCGCTGTATCTCCTGCGGTATGAGGGGTATTCAAGCACCACATTTGCGTTGTCGATCATGATGCTTGGAATAGTTATCTATGACGCGCTCAGTGTGCGCTACAACGCAGGACTGCACGGCAAGGAGCTGAACAGGCTGCGCAAGGTCATTGACGAAATGGACGACGAGATATCAAAGCTAGGCGGCGAGATACAGGACGAGGAGCTTGAAGAAATGGCAGATCGCAAGGAATTCAAGGAATTCCTCGGACACAAGCCGATTGAGGTGCTTGCCGGAGCGCTTCTCGGAATAATCATCGCAATGGTGTTCCCGCTTCCGGCATAAAATCTTCTGCCGGATTACGGCACGGAGGAGAAAATGATCTTAAACGATGAAATAAATCATGATAGAATTTCCAGCATGACAATGACGGAGTTAAAGGAGCTTTGCCGTGAGCTGCGGCGCTGTATCCTGAGCACTGTTTCCGAAACCGGAGGACATCTGTCCTCAAATCTGGGAACGGTGGAGCTGACTGCGGCTCTGCATTATGTTTTTGATGTGAAAACGGACAGGATAATCTGGGACGTGGGACATCAGGCTTATGCCCATAAGCTGCTGACCGGGCGGTATTCGCAGTTCGGCACGCTTCGCAGTCTGGGCGGAATTTCCGGGTTCAGCCGTCGGGGAGAATCTCCGGCGGACGCGTTTATTTCCGGGCATAGCAGCACATCTATCTCCGCGGCATTCGGAATTGCCTCCGCCATGAGATTACAGGGAAAGCGCGGCAGCGTCGCGGCGGTGATAGGCGATGGTGCGCTCACCGGAGGAATGGCTTACGAGGGACTTAACAACGCCGGAAAGAGCCTTGCGCCGCTGGTGGTTATCTTAAACGACAATGCCATGTCCATTTCCAAAAGCACCGGAGCGCTGGCGAGATATCTGGCGCATATTCGTTCCACAAGGAAGTATTATTGCGCAAAGGAGCACGTCAAATCAGTGTTGTCCGCTGTGCCGGTAGTGGGCGAAAAGCTTGAGCGCACGATTCGCACCGCAAAGAACCTGATAAAGGACGCGATCTATGACAGCAGCAATATGTTCGAGAACTTCGGATTTCAGTATATCGGTCCGGTGAACGGTCATGATCTTGAGGATCTGATAGAGGCGCTGTCGGTGGCAAAAATAATGCGCAGACCCTGCGTTGTTCATGTGTTTACCACCAAAGGCAAGGGCTGGAAGCCTGCCGAGGAAAACCCCGGCGAATATCACGCAGTCGCAAAAAGGGGCGCGGCAGCACCTGCTGAAACCTTTTCCGACGCATTCGGCAGAGAGCTTGAGCGGCTTGGCAAATCCGACAGCAGGATCTGCGGGATCACAGCCGCGATGAAATACGCGACAGGCATGAATTATTTCAAGAATGCCTGCGGCGAGCGTTTCTTTGACGTGGGAATTGCCGAACAGCACGCAGTTACCTTTGCCGCCGGGCTTGCGGTGGAGGGAATGCTCCCGGTTTTCGCGGTGTATTCCACCTTTTTGCAGCGGGGGTATGACCAGATAATTCACGACTGCGCGATAGAAAACACCCATGTTGTCTTTGCGATAGACCGCGCGGGATTTACCGGAGAGGACGGGGAAACTCATCAGGGAATATTTGACGCGGCGATGCTGTCCTCCGTTCCGAATACCACGGTTTACTCTCCGGCAAGCTGCGAGGAGCTTCGGCTGTGCCTGAGCGAAGCGTTGTACAAGACCGACGGGGTTGCGGCGGTGCGTTATCCGAAGGGTGCGGAATTCGGCGCGGAGGTACTTCCCAAGACAGATCTTGATTACTCCGGCAAATGCGGAAAAACGCTGGCGGTGAGCTACGGCAGGCTTTCTGCGGAAATGACCGCCGCCGCCAGAGAGGCTTCTCAAAAGGGCGCTCCGGTGGACTGGCTGAGGCTGGTGAGGATCTCGCCATTGCCGCAGGAGGCTATTCAAAAGGCTTTGTGCTATGACCGGATCGTGTTCTTTGAAGAGGGAATAGTTCAGGGCGGAATTGCTGAGAGCTTTGCCGCAGCGCTGCTGGAAAGCGGATACTCCGGGGCTTACGAAATTGTCGGAGCGGATGGGAGATTTGTTCCGGCGGGAACGGTATCCCAGCAGCTCCAGTTGTTCGGACTGGACAGGGCTTCCATGACTGCGAAGCTTATCTCAGGAAGCGCGGACGGAGGAAACAATGCGCCTTGACGTTTATCTGACAGAAAAAAAGCTCTGCAAAAGCCGCACAGCGGCGCAGGCGCTGATAAAGTCCGGGGGAGTGTCCGTTTCCGGAAAGGTATGCTACAAGCCCTCGCAGGAGGTTTCTGACAGCGACAGCGTAGAAATCACCGGAGAACAGCTTCGCTATGTCGGCAGGGGCGGACTAAAGCTGGAAGCGGCGCTGGAGCGTTTTGCGCTGGACATTACCGGAGCGGAGTGCATTGATATAGGCGCTTCCACTGGGGGATTTACCGATTGTATGATTCAGCATGGGGCGGCAAAGGTTTATGCTGTTGACGTTGGCACGGATCAGCTTGCGGACAGCCTGCGCTGCGATCCGAGGGTGGTTTCTATGGAGCGGACTGATATCCGCACTGCGGAACTGCCCGAAGCGGATTTTATCGGCACTGATGTGTCGTTTATTTCGCTGAAACTGATACTTCCGCATATTCACCGGCTGCTGAAGCCCGGCGGAGCGGCTGTGGTTCTCATCAAGCCGCAGTTTGAAGCGGGTCGTGCAAATCTCAGCAAAAACGGGATAGTACGCGAGGAGCGCGTACGGCTGAAAATACGCGATGAGATCGCTGGATTTGCAGAGGGCTGCGGATTTACGGTGATCGGCACGGAGCAGTCCCCGATAACCGGCGGGGACGGAAATGTTGAATACCTGATGTGCCTCAGAAAGCGGTAGATCGGAGGAAATTATGGACAAGAACGGTGAGAAAAAGGTAATAATCTCATATAACCGCCGGGACGAAAACTCCGTCCATATCGCGGAGGAAATATGCAAAGAGCTTCGCGCCGCCGGAATTACCCCCTATTCACTGAAATATGACGACGGCAGCGGCGGCGGACTTTGCGGCGCGGAATCCGCTGAGAGCGGCGTTGGCTGCGTCTGCATGATAACCGTAGGCGGCGACGGCTCGATCATTTCCCACGGAAAACTGGCGGCGGTGTGGGGCATTCCGCTGCTCGGCGTAAATACAGGGCGGCTGGGCTTTATGGCTAACCTTGAGCCGTCCGAAATAAGCAGCATTCCAGAGATAATTCTTGGGGATTTCCGGGTGAGCCGCCGAATGATGATGTCGGTTGAGGTGAGCTACGCAAACGGACAAACCCTCACCCAGAACACTCTTAACGATGTCGTCGTGTCAAGGGACAGCAAGTCCAAGCTGCCGGAATTCTGCGTTTACTGCGGGGAAGCAGAGGTGTCAAGGCTTCGTGCTGACGGTGTGATTTTCAGCACTCCTACCGGATCGACTGCGTATTCCCTGTCGGCGGGCGGCCCTATCATCGACCCCTCCATGCGCTGCATTGAATACACAGCGCTCTGCCCGCATTCACTGTTTTCCCGCCCGATGATATTCTCTGCGGAAAGCGAGGTCACGCTGCGGGTGAATTCCTATCAGGACAGCCGGGTTACGATAAGCTTTGACGGCGACAGCGGCTATGCCTTTGACGAGGGAGATGTGCTGACAATGCGCATAGGGCAGCCGGATCTTATGCTGATCGAAACCGGCGGGGGCTTTTTCGGTTCGGTGAACAGAAAGCTCATGCGCCCTCTGAAATAACCTATGTACGACCTGAGTGACCACTTTCGACCTGCGACCGCTCACCCCTTTGAGAAATCCCTGCAATACAGCGAGCTTCCGCCCTGCGCGGCGCTTAAGCCCTATATCCGCTGCTTCTGGGGGACATTTCTTCCGGTCAGCAGCCCACAGCCGCAGGAAAGCAGTCTTGTAATTCCGGACGGCTGCATGGATATTATTTTCAGGGTTGATCTGTCAAAGGGAAGTGTTTCCGCGTACTTCTGCGGACTTGACGAGAACGGCTGGGAGGGCGGCAGTTCTGTTGATCAGAACAGGCTTTCCATGACTTTCAGCGTAAGATTTTACCTGTGGTCGGCAGCGGCGTTTGCCGAGGATACTCTTCTCAACAGCGTAAATACTGCGTTTCCGGCGGAGCGCCTGTTTCAGGGCTTTGTCCGGGAGATGTCGGAGTTCCTTCTGCGCGGACTTACGCTGCGTCAGAACGCGGAATTTGCGGAAAAACTGCTGATGAAGCGGCTTTTACGTCAGCCGGACGAAAATCTGATGAACGCGTTGGAATACATAATAAGCAGGAATGGCAGGGTTTCCTCCGCAGACCTTTCAATGCACACCGGCTGCACCGCGAAACGGCTTCAGCGGCTGTTCTGCGGCAGTATCGGGGCTTCTCCGAAATCGGTGATGTCTGTGATACGCTACCAGCTCATGTGGCAGGAAATGCTGATCTTGCCGCGGTTTTCAGTGCTTGACGCAGTGGAGAAGTACGGATATTACGACCAGCCGCACCTGCTGCACGATTTCAAGCGGCGGCATCTGATGACTCCGCAGGAGGCGCTTGCTTTGGCGCGCAGCATCTGACCGATTTTTACAATACAAATCCGGAAAAATATGTTATGATCCTCTTGGCGCATTATACGCAAAAAAATAACGGAGGAGTATTACTATGAACATCAGAGAAACAAAGGAATTTCAGCTTGCAGAGGGCTTTATTATGCGGAATTCCCGCCCGCTGGATATGGAAATGTGGAGGTATTTGTTCCACGGCGGCAGCAATGAGGACGTGCTTGAAGCGCTGGCGGCATTTCAAAATCCGGACGGAGGCTTCGGCTGGGGGCTGGAGTGCGACAGCATGAATCCGAATTCATCGCCGATTCAGACCCTCACCGCCTGCGGCGCACTGAAAGAGATCGGATTTTCGGACGGAGATCACCCGATAATTCAGGGTATTCTGCGGTATCTTGACAGTGGCGCGGACTTTGACGAGAATTCCGGGCAGTGGCTGACGGTGGTTCCAAGCAACAACGACTATCCCCATGCGATCTGGTGGAGCTTCGACCCGAACAGAAAGCCGGAGGAGAACCCTCTGCCCTATAATCCAACGGCGGGGCTTGCGGGCTTTGCGCTGCGGTTTGCGGACAAGAACAGTTCACTTTACCGCAAGGCTGAAAGGATCGCGCAGAATGCAATTGCATTCATCACCAGCGGTAATTTCCCGCCGGAAACCCATGTTACCGGCAGCTTCGCAATGCTGTATGATTATCTTATGGAGGCAGAAGCGGAGCAGTTCAATACGGACAAGCTGAGGGAAACGCTGCTGAGCCGCGCAGAAGCCGAGATCTGCCGGGATCCCAGCCGCTGGGCAACGGAATACGTTCCGAAGCCCTCAAACTACATACAGAACCGCAGCAGCCTGTTTTATCCGGGTAACGAAGCCCTCTGCGCGGAGGAATGCGATTTAATCCGCCGCACTCAGCAGCCGGACGGTTCCTTCCCGGTGACATGGGAATGGTATACAGACTACAAGGAATTCGCGCTGGCGGCGAACTGGTGGAAATCCCGGTTCATTATCACGAATATGCGGTTTCTTGCGGAATTTGGAGAGTGAAAATGGTACAGTGCTTTGAGGATTTCTGCGATGAGCTGCTGAAAAGCGGCTTTTCGCTTGGCGGCGGCAGTGATAAGGGAATATACGCGATAGTCCCGTTTGACTGGACGGAGCAGCCTGCGGACACTCCGGTGCGCTGGCACACCGGCGACCCGGAAACAGACCCGTGGGAATGGAGAATGCGGGTGCTTGAGGAGCGCAGCGACATTGCCTACGCAAAGCTGTTTTTCCGGGGCAGCGGCTACGTTACAAGGGAGTGGTATCCCTATTTCCTAGCAGTCCGCAGACAGGGGAGAACCTTTGAGGAAGCGTGGGAGGCGGGACTTGTTTCCGACCTTGCAAGGAGGATTTACAAAGCCGCCGAGGAAAACGGACGTGTTGCAATGCACGATATCAAGCGGCTTGCCGGGATTTCCGGGGAAACCTCCGCGCATATCGAAAAGGCAATGACCGAGCTTCAGGTGAGTATGTTCTTAACGATATGCGGCAGAGAGCAGAAGCGCAATAAATACGGCGAGCTGTACGGCTGGAGCAGTACGGTGTTCTGCACTCCGGAGGAATTCTGGCAGGGAGAGGAGTTCTCTGAAATCAGCCAGGAGGAAGCTGCGGAGAAAATACGCGCAAGAGTGCTTGAATTAAATCCGCAGGCGCAGGAGCGCAAGATAAAGAAATTCATTTACGGCTGAGTGAGGTGCGGCATGGACAAAAAGCAGCGGCAGCGCTTGATACTGAAAATAATCTCCTCGCAGGAGGTAGAAACTCAGGAGCAGCTCGGCGAGCTGCTTCAGGAGGCGGGCTGCCCAACTACGCAGGCGACGGTATCGCGGGATATGCGGGAGCTGAAAATACGCAAGGGAATGTCGGAAAACGGCGTGAACTGCTATTATTCGCCGGAATGCGAAAACCCTCCGGGGTACAGCAGCGTATTTGCGCAGGCGGTGCTGTCGCTTGACTATGCCATGAACACTGTCGTGATAAAGTGCCGCGCGGGGCTTGCAAATGCGGCTTGCGTAGTGCTTGATGAGCAGAATTTCGGATTTGTGGTCGGCACAATAGCCGGGGACGATACGATTTTTGTGCTGACCCGCACCGAAAACCATGCAGTTCAGCTTATCGAGCTGCTCAGAAAGATGATGACCAGATAAGGAGAATGTCGTTTGTTACGGGAGCTTTCAATTGAAAATCTTGCGGTGATCGAAAAGGCGTCGGTGGAATTCGGCGGCAATTTCAACGTATTCACCGGTGAAACCGGCGCGGGTAAGAGCGTTATCATCGGCGGGATAAACGCCGTTCTCGGCGGCAGGACAAATAAGGATATCGTCCGCAGCGGAGCGCCTAAGGCTGTCATATCCGCGCTGTTTGACGATATCTCCGACCGGGTGAAGGCTAAGCTGTCCGAGCTGGGATTTTCAGCTGAGGACGGCGAGCTTGTGCTTATGCGTGAGATAACCTCCGAGGGCAAAAGCAGCGCCCGAATAAACGGCAGAGCGGCTACGGCGGCTATGCTCCGGGAGGTTGGCGAGCTGCTGGTGGATATCCATGGGCAGCACGAGAACCGTATTCTCATGAACACCGACAATCAGCGTCAGATCCTTGACAGTTACGGCGGACTTGCACAGGAGCTGGAGGAATACCGGGCTGAGTTCCGCAGATTTTCTAAGCTTTCCCGGAGGCTGAGGGAAATGCAGGAGGAAAACAAGAACCGCGAGCTTCGCACCGGTCAGCTTACCGAAATCATCGAGGAACTGACGGAGCTTGGGCTTGACTACGGCGAGGGCGAGCGTCTTGAGGAGGAGCTTCGGAAAATCCGGGACACTGCGAAAATACAGGGCGCGCTGTTCACCGCGCATAATCTCCTTAACGGCGAGGAAGCCCCCGGCGCGCTTGATCTTGTGCGGCAGTCTATGAGCTCCTTTGCGACCGCCGGGGCGGTGCTCCCGGAGGCGGATTCCCTTTACCGCAGGCTTGAGGAACTGCTGCCGGAGCTTGAGGACATCAGCAGCGAAGCGGCTTCCCTTGCCTTTGGAGCGGACGACACCGAGGAGCGGGAGGCTGACCTTGAGGATAGGGTTTCCGCTATGAAGCACTGCTGCCGAAAGTACAACATGGACGCAGATCAGCTTGTTGACTATCTTGAGGAATGCCGGCAGGAGTTGTCGGAGCTTTCCGGGCTGGACGGCGAAATTGAGCGTCTTTCGGAGGAAAAGCACGAGCTTGCGGGACGTGTAAAGCGCATGGCGGAGGACATCAGCGCAAAGCGGAAAACCGCATCGGAGAAGCTGTCTGAGGAGATCTGCGAGGTTCTGAAATTCCTGAATATGCCGAATGTTACCCTCAGCTTTGCGGTAACTCCGGATAAGATCACGATAAACGGCATGGACGAGGTGGAGATACTCATTTCCGCGAACGCCGGGGAAGAACCCAAGCCCCTCAACAAGACCGCCAGCGGCGGCGAGCTTTCCCGTGTAATGTTGGCGATAAAGAGCGTAATGGCTGAGGGGGACGATATTCCCACAATGATCTTTGACGAGGTGGACGCAGGAATAAGCGGGCGCACCGCCGCAAAGGTGGGAATCAAGCTGTCTGAAACCGCCCGGAAGCGGCAGGTTCTGTGCATAACTCATCTGGCGCAGATAGCGGCGCTGGCTCAGACGCATATCCTGATCGAAAAGCAGACGGAGAATTCCCGCACCTACACCCGCATAAAACCGCTTGATTTCGAGGGAAGAAAGCAGGAGCTTGCCCGGATCATGGACGGAGGTCTGACCGAGAGCGGGCTTAAAGCAGCGGAGGAAATGCTGCGCAGGGGCTGACGGAGGATACCATGAAGAAAACCGGATTTCAGCAGTTTATGGAGAAAGGCGCGCTGATCTGCCTTGTTATTACCGCGGTTTTTCTGGGCTGCTGGCTGATATTCGGCTCGGTGGTATTGTTTTCGCTGATGATCACCTTTGGGACGATACTGTATCATTTCGCTGTGCGTATCGCCGTGGGAGCCGCAGTGGACAGGCTCACCGCCGGAGGTGTGAATTACCATGCTGCATGGTTCAGGCACAGCGGGTCAGAAAAAAAGCTGTTTCGGCTTATGAGGGTGCATCGCTGGAAACTCAAACTCCCTACATACACGCCGGAGAAATTTTCTTTGAAAGATAACACACCGGAGCAGGTGGTTATGAATATGTGCGCTGCGGAGATTATCCATGAGATAAATATTGCAGCAAGCTTTGTGCCTGTATTGATGAGCATTGCAATTCCTGTTCTTCGGGAAACGATGCTTGTTTTTGTGATTACATCAACGGCTGCGGCAGTGTTTGATCTGCTGTTTGTGATTATCCAGAGATACAACCGTCCGCGAATGATGCGGCTAATTCAGCGTAAAAACAGTTCTGCTTTGAATAAATGAGCAGTTCATGGGAAAATTATCTTGTATCGGAAAAGCATGAGATACATAATGAAAAGGAGGATTTATATGAAGCAGAAGATCACGGAGTTTATCTATTCTCACCGGGAGGAGCTGATAAACACGGTAAAGGAGCTGGTGGAGATACCCAGCGTAAAGGGCGCAGCCGCGCAGGGAGCGCCGTTTGGAGCTGAACCGCGCCGCGCATTGGACAAGATGCTGGAGATCTGCGCACAGCACGGACTTGAAACCGCCTGCCATGACGATGTGATGGGAACTGCCGACTATGATCCCGCCGGAAACGTTGGACTTGGAATACTCTGCCACCTTGATGTGGTTCCCGCAGAGCCGCTCAACTGGAGTTACCCTCCGTTTAAGCTTACCCGCCGGGACGGAAAGCTGTTCGGCAGGGGAGTTATCGACGACAAAGGCCCCTGCGTAGCTGCGTTGTACGCACTGTATTGCGTCAAGGAGCTTGGAATTCCGCTGAAGAAGGGAGTAAGGCTGCTCTTCGGAACGGACGAGGAAAACGGCTCAAACGACCTTGAGATATACCGCCGCAGCCACGAGCTTCCTCCTATGGTATTTACTCCGGATGGCAGCTTCCCGGTGATAAACATTGAAAAGGGAATGATAAGGGCGGAAATCCGCGGCGAATACCCGTGCGGATCGGTGGTCAGCTTCACCGGGGGAAGCATTCCGAACGCCGTTCCAGACAAGGCAGAGGCAGTGCTTCGCGGTATTTCCCGTGATGAGGTAAGAGCGGCGGTCACTGCGAATTCCACTGGTGCGCTGCTTACGGTTGACTATGGAGATAACGGCGAGATCACGCTGCACTGTTCCGGGCGATCCGCTCACGCTTCCACTCCGCAGGCGGGAGTTAATGCAGTCACTGCGCTTATTGAAACGCTGAACAGGCTTCCTCTTGAGGAGGGAAAGCAGCGGGAGATCCTGCGCGGATTGGGGCGGCAATTCCCGTTCGGAGAAACTGACGGAAGATCCTCCGGTATGAAAATACAGGACGAGCAATCCGGTGAATTAACGCTGACTTTCAGCAAATTCAGCATGAATGAGGGGAAGATCAGCGGCTGCATAGATATTCGGTATCCGGTTTCGGCGCAGCTTTCTGATATTGTCGAAAGGCTTTCCACGGCGCTTTCTTCGGCTGGACTGAGCTACGGCAAGAACATGGAGGAGGAGCCGCATTATGTCCCGGAGGACAGCGAGTTTGTCCAGAAACTGCTCAGAGTGTATGAAGATGTTGAGGGCGAGCCGGGGCGCTGTATAGCAATCGGCGGCGGCACTTATGTCCATACCGTGGAGGGCGGCGTTGCATTCGGCGCGGAGCGCGGCGATACTGACTACCATATGCACGGCAATGATGAGTTCATCACCGAGGAGGAGCTGCTTAAGGACGCAGTGCTGTTTGCCTGCGCAATCGCGGAGATCTGCGGGTGAGTTAAATAAAGATGTGGCGGACCTATTCGGTCCGCCATTTTCTGTTATTCCACAGGCATTTTCTTGATTCCGAACATTGCTCTCAGCAAACCGGCAAACAGCTTTGGACTTTTCAGCACAACGATTTTCATTATGTACGCTCCTTTCACAGCTTCAGCAGGAAAATTCCTATCACGATCAGCAGGATAGCCACGGCGAACAGCAGAACCTTGAGCGAGAAGAAGGAAATGCACATTATCGCCCCGAAAAAGGCGAGAATTGCCAGAGCCACGCATAATCCGCAGCGGTTTTTCCGCTTTCTGGGTCTTCTCATCGCCGTCACCTCCTCTTCTGCTTTTCCCTGACTTATAATATTCCTATGCCGGAATTATGGTTACAGAAAAATTACAGAAACCGCCGAATAATTACGATGTGATTACAATATAATTACAGTTCTGACATAATTGTTGACAGGAGAATTTTGTTATTGTATAATGAACTCAATCAAGAGGCTCCTGAAAGAGCGTCAGCGGCTGTATCTCAGGTGGTATCTAACATCTGGAGCCTGCCGATTGACTGCCATTACATATATGTCCCGGAGGTCGAAAAACTTCCGGGACAATTTGCATAAAAAAATATGCTAAACTTTGGTTAATCAGCTAATTTACAAATCAGTCAAAATTACTTAAAATATAAATAGATAATAAATTCATAATTCTGACCGAAAGGATATAAAAATGACTAAAAAAGCTGTAACCATGAGCGACATAGCAAAAGCAATGAATGTCAGCACAGTGACCGTATCAAAGGCTCTGGGCGATCGTGACGGAGTAAGCGTCGAGCTGCGCGAAAGAATAAAGCGCAAGGCGACGGAAATGGGTTATCGCGTCCATGTGGGAGCTCACGGAGCAAAGGACGGTCTTACCTACAATATAGGCATAATCGTTGCAAAGCACTTCATAAGCGACGCAAGTTCCTTTTACTGGATAGTATACCGCTATATCGTGGAACTGCTCCAGAAGCAGAATTACTACGGTATGCTTGAGGTTATAGACGACAAGATCTTTGAGGGCAGTATTTCTGCGGATTGTCTGCCGAATTCCGTGCTGGACAGAAAGGTTGACGGAATAATCGTGCTGGGGCAGATCTCCGAGGAATATCTCGACTGCCTTATGCAGCATGAGCTGCCAACCGTTTTCCTTGACTTCTACGGAAGCCGTGAGGACTCAGACGCGGTTCTTTCCGACAGCTTTTACGGTTCATATATGCTGACAAGCCACCTTATTGAGAACGGACACCGCCGGATAGGATTTCTTGGCAGTATCGGCTCTACAAGCAGCATTCAGGACAGATATCTGGGTTATTACAAGGCGCTGCTTGAGAACCGCATTCCGCTGCGGCAGGACTGGGTGATCAGCGACCGCGCAAACGAAAGCGACATTTTCCCTGAGTTTACCCTGCCGAACGATATGCCGACAGCATTTGTCTGCAACTGCGACGAATCTGCCTATAAGCTTGTAAATCAGTTGAAAGCGGCGGGATATTCAATACCAGAGGATATTTCTGTCGTGGGTTATGATAATCACATTTATTCCACGATATGCACCCCGCGGCTTACGACAATTGACGTGAACAGTCATGTGATGAGCAGCGAGGCTGTGGAGATTATTCTCCATAAGATACGCGATGTAAACTACCGCCGGGGCAGAACTCTTGTCACCGGAAAGCTGATACGCCGTGAGAGCGTTAAAAATCTGAATGAAGAATAAAAAAAATCCCGGAGTAATTGAAATGCTCCGGGATTTACTTATGTACGCATATTCCGGAATATCAGTCAAGGAATATGCGGAGATTTTTGCTTCTGGACTGCTGACGCAGTTTTCTGAGGGCTTTCGCCTCGATCTGGCGGATACGCTCTCTGGTAACGTTAAACTGCTGTCCGACTTCTTCAAGGGTGTGGGAACGGTCGCTGCCAATTCCATAGCGGAACTTCAGCACGTC
>JAGAJA010000067.1 GCA_017829075.1 Oscillospiraceae bacterium
AAAAAATTGGAGCGGATTACGAGGCTCGAACTCGCTACCTCCACCTTGGCAAGGTGGCGCTCTACCAGATGAGCTAAATCCGCATTTGGCGACCTGGATGGGACTCGAACCCACGACCTCCGCCGTGACAGGGCGGCGTTCTAACCAACTGAACTACCAGGCCACTGGGTCTTTTCCTGAACCTAGTCTGCGCTGTTTGGAAAAAGTGGTGGGAGTTATAGGGCTCGAACCTATGACCCTCTGCTTGTAAGGCAGATGCTCTCCCAGCTGAGCTAAACTCCCATCTTTTCCTGCCGCCGGACTTGTTTTCCTGACGACTATTGTATTATACACTATTTCTCCGGATTTGTCAAGCGGTTTTTTAAATTTTTTTAAAAATATTTTTACCCCGGATTTTTGTGGTATTTCCGTGGAAATACTCACGAAATGCAAAAAAAGACCGGGAAATGGTTACTTCCCCGGCCTATTGCTTATTCGATCATCTTACAGAAAACTCATAGCTGGTGGTGAAGCGGTAGGTCTGACCTGCTTTATAAACGCAGCTTGGGAACTGTGGCTGGTTGGGTGTGTCGGGTGAATACTGGCTCTCAAGGCAAAGACCCGCGTACTTCTCATACTTCTTTCCGCCCTTGCCGTTCTCGCCGTTAAGACCTATGCCGATATAGAACTGGATCGCAGGCTTATCGGTCTTTACCGTCATAACTCTACCGCTTTCCGGCTCGTAAACCTCGGCTGCGGTGCGCATTACTCCCGGCTCGCCGAGAATGAAATTGTGGTCGTAGCCATTGGGAAGTCTGCCGTTGTCCATGTCCTCGCGAACAGGCTTGGGTGTTTTGAAATCAAACGCAGTTCCCGCAACAAAGGCAAGCTTTCCGGTAGGAATGAGCAGATCATCTACCGGAGTGTACTGGCTGGAGTTGATCTGTACTACATGATCCTTGATGTCGCCGTTTCCTGCGCCCTTGAGGTTGAAATAGGAGTGATTGGTGAGGTTGATAACGGTGTCAGCGTCAGAAACCGCAGTGTAATCTATCACCAGAGCATTGCTGTTGGTGAGGGTGTACTTTACGGATATCTTCAGCGTTCCGGGATAGTTCTCCTCCCCGTCAGGGCTTGTGTAGCCGAATGTAACAGAAGGCTCGTCGCCGCCGTCCATTGCTTCGATAGTCCAAACGCGCTTGTTATAGCCGAAAAATCCGCCGTGCAGGTGATTTACATTATTGTCGTTGCAGGAGAGCTGATAATCCTTGCCGGAAACGGTGATCTTTGCCTTGCCTATTCTGTTGGCATAGCGTCCTACCAGCGCGCCGTGGCAGGAATTTCCGTCTACATACTCCTGAAGTGTGTCATAGCCCAGTACAACGTCCGCGTTATTGCCGTTTCTGTCCGGAACCTCAATGCCTACCACAGCTCCTCCGAAATTGGTGAGCTTAGCGACTGCGCCCCTGCCGTTTGTGAGGGTCAGCAGCCAGCACTTGTAGCCTCTGAAAAAACCGAATTCTGTTTTTGAAATGCTCATGGGTTTGTTCCTCCGTTATCAATATTTATCATCGTCTAAAATGATCGTTCTCTTGGGAGCGCTGTACTCAGCCTTGACTGCGGGAGCCACAGGTTTCTTTTCCGCCGGCTTTGCCGGGGCGGCAGGTTTCTTTACAGCAGGCTCTGGCTTAGCCGCAGGGGTTGCTGGGTTAGCTGAGTTTGCTGGGTTTGCTGGCTTTTCGGACTTTGCAGGCTTTTCAGGCTTATCTAGCTTATCTGGCTTTTCTGCTTTTTCAGACTTAGCCGCAGTTTTCGGCTTCTCAGCGGGTTTCTTCTCAATGGGCTTGGGTTTCTCCGCGGGTTTTGCCGGAGCCGCAGGCTTTTCGGCAGGCTTATCCTCCGGCGCAGGGGATTTTTTCTCCTCCTTGACGGGAGCAGCCGGCTTTGAAGCCGTGGTATCTACTGCCACAGGCTTTACGGAAGCCTTCTTTTTCTTCCTGCCCGGCTCTGCGACCTTGAACCGCTGAACAAGCTCCAGCAGCACCTTCGCCTGACCGGAAAGCTCCTCCGCCGAAGCCGCGCACTCTGCCGAAGAACCGCTGGTCATCTGAACGGAGTTGGAGATCTGATCCATGCCGACAAGTATCTGCTTTACGCTGTCCGCCTGCTCCTGAGAAGCGGCGGCGATCTTCTCGACTACCTTTGCGGTATCGTCGGTTTCCTCCACGATCTTGCTAAGCATTTTCGCGGTTTCATTCGCCATGACTGTACCGTTCTGCACAGCGATGAGCGCGGTCTTAATAAGAGATGTGGTATTCTTTGCCGCCTCCGCGGTCTTTCCTGCAAGCTGACCTACCTCACCCGCTACGACAGCGAAGCCCTTTCCGGCTTCTCCGGCTCTCGCAGCCTCAATAGACGCGTTGAGGGACAGGATATTCGTCTGGAAAGAGATGTCCTCGATCGTCTTGATTATATTTGCGATCTGGGCGGAGGTTTCGTTGATCTCCTCCATTGCATGGAGCATATCGGTCATCTTGACGTTGCCCTCGTCAACGATAGTCATGCAGTCGTCCGCAAGAGTTTTCGCCTTTGCTGCGCTATCGGCGTTCGCGGTAATGTTGGAGGATATCTCCACAATGGAAGCGTTCAGCTCCTCCACAGTTGCCGCCTGTTCTGTCGCCGCCTGAGAAAGCATGGTGGAATTATCGCTCATTCTGCCGGAGCCGTCTGATACGAGCTTGCTGGAGGCTTCGATCTGACGGATAACATTGCTGGTGCTGCTGATAATGCCTTCCAATGCCTCCCTGATCGGAACGTAGTCGCCGACATACTCTGCCGCCGGCTCTGCGGTGAGATCCTCCGCAGCGATCTTAGCCGCAACAGCCTGAATGTCCTTGATGATCCCCTCAGTGTACTCAGCCATAGAGTTTACCGCGTTGGCGAGGTTCTCCAATTCATCGCCGGTATGTACCTCAACATTGCCGGTGGAAAGCTTTCCTGCCGCCATGTCAAGTATCTTGCCATTTACCGCATTCAGCGGAACTGTTATTTTCTTTACATATCTGCGGATCAGCAGCGCGCCAAGAACGAAGCTGAGAGCAGTGGAGCCGATCATGATAAGCAGAGCCTCGGTGGATTTTCCGTTGAACTCGCTGGAATCGCAGCTCACAAATGCCGTCCAGTCAGTCCCGGAGATCGGCACGGAATACAGTATCCTATCCTTGCCGCCGACAGAAGCGTTCCGTATGGAGCTGCTGCCGAGATGCCCGGAGATCTGCTCCGCCGAAAGAGTTCCGTTCACAGACGCAAGAATTGAACCTGAGCCGTTGATCAGATAGAACTCGGTGGTATCTGAGGTGTGCATAGTGCTGATCACCTCCGCGAGCCAATCGGTGTTGGTGGTGATCGAAGCCGTGCCCTTGGAATATGTTCCGGTAATGACGATGTAACCATCGGAGTTTGTGGTAACTCCGGGAGCTCCGTCAGCGCGGGTGTTTATCTCCGTAATCGAGGTATCGGAGGCTATGATGCTGTTTGCCTGAGCCGTCGTTCCGTCCAGCGCACTGATAAGGCTGGTGTAATGCGAAACAGATGAGCTTACAAGATTTGAAGCCGCCGCGACCCTCTCGGACATAGAATTTTTCATGTCATTCTGGCTCTGAATGTTAAGGCAGACCATACCCGTGACGCCCGCAGACAGTATGCCGTAGGCAAGCACAGCCATAACTGCGACCATTATCCTCGTACCAAGAGATCTTTTCTTTTTCATAAAACAACCCCATTTCAGGTGAAATATTATTGTTATTATTTTAGCACAATTTTGCCAAAATGTCAACCGATTTGAGGAGTGTTTTCGTGTAAAACTTACATTTCTTCATAAAAATATCCCGGAAAACCCGGGATAACAGATTGTTGAGAAAGTCACCTTCTCAGGGTGTCGTTAAACTTAGAGCGGAGCGTTTTTTCAAACAGTACGACGCTCTTATTCAGCCGTGCTCTCCGCTTTCATGCAGAAATCATAGAAAGCCGCGATCCTTTTGAAATCCTTTGCGACCCGCTGTGCCAGCCCCTCCGAGAACATTATCTCCGGGTCGCTGCTGTCGAAGGACAGTCCTATTGACTTCCTGTCCAGCCAGTTTCTGAGCTCCGGAGGCTGCTCCGGGAATTTGCTGCGCTTGTACAGATCGCCGTACATCTCAAAGGTATTCTGTTTCTCCACCGCACGGAATGCCGCGCTGAAGCTCTCGTCACCGGAAAGGATAAGCGACCGCAGCGCCTGCATCGACCTCGCAGAAGCGCAGTAGTACCCGCAGCCGTAGCTTATTCCCGCCGCGCCTATCGAGAAATAGAACCCCGGCAGCGCCTGATACTGCTCCCGCACTCTGCTGAAAGTGTACCAGATGTGATCCCGGAAAATGGAGTCCGGCGAAAGCCGCATATCTCTGTAAATCCGTGAGATACGGTTCGGATTTATTTCAATTAGCGGGTCGATTTTCAGAATTGTCGGCGCGACCTCCTCTATCAGTGACTTCATCGGGTCAACGACAAGGCTCTGATAGTCCTGTTTATGCTCTCTGAACCACTCCCGACTGTCGTGAAGTCGGTTCTCAAACAGGAAATCTACTGACTGCTGTGTGAATGGCATTGCTTTTCTCCTTTGTTTTTGCAGTATTTTGCACTCCTTTCCTGTGTAGTATTATTTTGCAGGAGCATTCCTGCGGAAAGGAGTATTTTTATGTCTAAAAAAATCACCGCTGCGGAGTTCTTTGACAAGAACAACGCAGCGTTTATGAAATTCGGCAGGCTTTTCACCAAGAAAATCACCGATGAACAGCTTATCTCCGCGCTGGCGGAAAAGGATCTGGAAAAGCTCGCAAAGGTATTCCGGCTGGTGTTTGAAATGCTGGAGGAAAACAGCCCGGACAGCAGCGCCCAGCTTTCCGCAATGATCTCCGCCTATTCGGAGATCGGAGAGGAGGAACAGTGAGCGGACAATTCTCACCCAAGCAGGAAAAAGCGCTGTCGCTGGTGAAGTCCGGAAATCTGAAGCGGATAAACATTCTTGAGGGCAGCGTCCGCAGCGGAAAGACCTACATTTCTATGATAATGTGGGGATTCTGGATAGCTGGCGCAACGAAGGACGGAGCTTACCTCATGGCGGGAAAAACCCTGACCACCCTGCGCCGCAACGTGCTTGAGCCGATGTGCGGAATTTTCGGGAGCTGCTTCACTTACAGCCTGAGCAGAAAGGAGGGCAGGCTTTTCGGCAGGAAGATATACCTTGAGGGCGCGGCAAACGCTCAGGCAGAAAGCAAGATCCGCGGAATGACGCTGAACGGAGCCTACTGCGACGAGCTTTCCATATTCCCGGAGGATTTCTTCACGATGCTGCTTTCAAGGCTTTCCACCGCCGGCGCAAAGCTCATAGCAACCACAAATCCGGACAACCCCGGTCACTGGCTGAAACGAAATTACCTAGACAACAAAACGCTGTCCCTCCTCGACCTGAAATTCACGCTGGAGGACAATACATTCCTGCCGGCGGAATACGTCCGGGCGCTGAAATCCGAGTTCACTGGGGTGTTCTACGACCGTTTTATTCTCGGAAACTGGACGGCGGCAGAGGGCAGGATCTACGAGGATTTCTCGCAGAAATGCGTGATATCTCCGGCGGAGCTTAAAGACCGCCTGTCGGAAAAGCCGCTGATAACCTCTGTGGTCGGTGTGGACTACGGCGGGAACAAGAGCGCAAGCGCGTTCGTGCATACCGGATTTGACGCGGGCTTTCAGAATGTATACGTTCTGTCGGAGCATTACGACAAGCGAAACAGCTCGGCGGAATGCCTCATTTCCGCGTTCCGGGAATACATTTCCGGTGAGAAAAGCCGCTTCCCGACGCTGAACACAGCCTGCTGCGACAGCGCGGAGCAGCTTCTGATAAAGAGCTTCCGCAGCGCAGTGAATATCGAAGTAAAAAACGCGCTGAAAAAGCAGGTAAACACCCGGATAAACATGGTAAACCGACTGATCTCAGCCGGCAGACTTCATATCAGCGCGGAATGCCCGCACCTCATAGAAGCGCTGAAAACCGCCGTCTGGGACGAGCGAAGCGTACACAAGGACGTCAGACTGGACGACGGTTCGACCAACATAGACAGCCTTGACGCGTTCGAGTATTCGCTTGAACGCTTTGAGCGGGATCTTTTTCACTATTAAAAAACAGGCGCTGTATAGCGTGTCGCCGATAAAGCAATTATAAATCCGCCGAGCAAAAAAGCTTCAAAAAGATGGAAGTCACGGCTCGGCGGAAATTGCCAAAGGCGGCACGCCTTTTAATTATCTGTGTCTGCCGCCGCCTCCGCCGCGACTTCCAGAATGGCTTCGACCGCCTCCTCCGCCGTGATGTCCTCCGCCGGAGGAGCTGCTGCTTATCTTATGGGAGGTGGTGTATTCCCGGATATATACGTCGTTTCTCTCGGTGAAACGAGTTCTGTTGTTGTCAAGATACGCGCGGGCGGAAATAGGAGCTCTCTTCTTGTATCCCGCCGCATGAGTGCCTACCACTATGAGCGATACAAAAAACGCGATTATTATTGCAATAATCTGCCCCATGCCAAAATGGCAGCTAGTACCGGAACTGTAATTTGAACCGGAACTTCCGACATATCCTGTCTGATGATTTCTTAGATATGAGCAGAATTCCCTGATTGCTGCTGGATAGTTGGGACTTGCACCGCTGTCCATGCCATAATACACATCATCGAAAATATCATCAATCCGCGACCCATATATATCATAGGCGTCTTTTGTGCAGGCTATCCAGTCCTGATTTCCTGTTCCCTCTTTGACCAGCATGAGAACTATCGAACTGCTGTCCGCGCCGAAATTTTCGTCAAGAAAATCGTCCGTGTATTGCCGCTCGCTTTTGCCAAACAGACTATCGGACAGCACCACGCCGACATTTGCGCCGATGGCGTCAGCCGTGCTCTGTATCACCTCCAACAGGTCTTCCTCCTCGCTGGAGCTGAGCGCGTACTGGTAATCGGTAAGCACCGCCATGTAATGTATATCGCCATATTCCGAGGGATCTGCGCCGGAATATCCGTCCGAATTCTTCACCAGATATCGGCAGAACTGCTCCGAAGCCGCCTTATAATTAGGGCTTACTCCGCTGTTTCTTCCGTAATATACTGCGTCAAAGATATTATCGAGCTGCTTGTCGTAAACGCTGCTTGCCTTTCCGGTGGTGTATACCCAGTCAATATCGCCGCTTCCGTCCACAACCAGCAAAAGAGTTATTGAACTGCTGGTGTTGTAGAAATACGCTTCAACAAAGGTCTCGCAGTACTCCTCCTCACTGATCGTGCCGAGATCGTCCGCGATTATTATGCCGATATCCGTGTTGATCTTGTCGGCGGCGGACTGCATCTCCTCCAGCAGCGCTTCCTCTTCATCGGAATAGAGCGCGTTCTGATAGTCCTCCAGAACCACCCGTGGTCTTCTTATATCATCATTGACCGCAAAACCCGTCACGCTGAGCATTGCAAGGGTCAATGCCGCCAGAAGTATTGAAATTATCCTCTTAGCCAAACAAAAGACCCCCTATCAAAAGAAGCAGCGCCGCAAGCGCCACAAAGATACCCGCTCCCAGCAGGAATTTCTTGATACCACTCACCGGAAGTATACCGAAACTTATCCCGGTCTGACCGTTCATCACAAACGGATAATCCTTGCCCTTATATGTGTAGTTAAGAAACCACACCGGCAGCAGCGCGTACACCGTCGCCTGACTCGTATAGGCGATCTCGCGGTTCTTTTCTGTGATAGATGAATAGCCGGTCATATCGCTTTTCAGCACAGAAACCGCCGCCTCTGCTACACGCTGGTCTATCCTCTGCGCCGCTTCCTCGGAGGTAACATCATACTTTTCCGCGCCGCAGCCAGAAAGATAACTCATCGAAAACGGCTTTACGCCGTTATAGTTGAATGGCTCAATGCTTTCCATAAGACTGTCGTCAATGCGCTTGGAGCCGTCGCAGGGTACTCTCACGAAAACCATTTCTGCGCGGCGGGTAACGTTGTATACCTTAGTGTTCGTATACTGTGTATCTCCGGAGCGCCATGAGCGGACTTTCTTTCCCTCCGCCTCAAGATATCCCCGGACAGATCCGCTTTTCAGCCAGTACGGTACATACAGCGGCGTGATATTCTGTATCTGAGCGGCGCTTGCAAAGCCGTTCGGCAGCAGTATCTTGCCCTTGCGGTATTCTTTGAACGCCTGCTCCGCCTGTTCTCTTGTAACGGAGAACGGAATGATGAGATCCGGCTTGAACTCGCCGGAAAGCCGTCCGGTAAGTATGACCGGAGTATGGCAGAAATGACAGCGCGTGGAGGCTGTCAGGCTGTCGCAGATCACTCCCGCGCCGCAGTTTGGACAGGTATAGAGCGCCGACGCTCCGGAAAACTCCTCCGCCTGCCTGTTTGTCTCGTCAGCAGCGGCTTTCCGCTCCGCTTCAAGGTTCTCCTGAGATAAGGGATCGCTCTCGTTTTCGGCGAAATATTTCTTTATGTCCTGTTCGGTGAATTCGCTGTCGCAGAAGCCGCATTTGAATTTGCCCAGCGAATTGTCAAATTCCAGCGCCGCGTTGCAGTTGGGGCACTGGTAGGTTACGGTTTTTATCTCCATTATGTACCTCTTATCTTACAATGATCGAGCCGAGAGCTTCCCCGATACTTCCGTTTATCACCAGATCAGCCGAGCTGTCTGCGGAGGTCGGGGATTTGTTGATGACCACAAGGCGGTTTCCCTTGAAGAACCGGATAAGCCCCGCCGCAGGCTGGACTGCAAGCGACGTTCCGCCGATAATAAGCACGTCCGCAGCGGAAATCTCGCTTATCGCGCGGTCAATGTCGCTGTCGTTCAGGCATTCGCCGTACAGCACCACATCAGGCTTTACGATCCCGCCGCATTCGCAACGGGGAACTCCGCCGCTTTTCATGACGTAATCCAGACCGTAGGCTTTTCCGCATTTCATGCAGTGATTGCGGTGGACTGAGCCGTGAAGCTCTATGACATTTCTGCTCCCGGCGGCGGTGTGCAGTCCATCGATATTCTGGGTGATGACCGCAGACAGCTTTCCCGCCTGCTCCAGCTCGGCAAGCTTTATGTGAGCCGGGTTAGGCTTTGCGTCCGTGAAGATCATTCTGTCGCGGTAGAACCGGAAAAATTCCTCCGGATCGTTCATGAAAAAGCCGTGGCTGATTATCTCCTCCGGCGGGAATTTGTATTTCTGGTTGTAAAGCCCGTCCGCGCTCCGAAAATCCGGTATGCCGCTTTCGGTGGAAACTCCTGCCCCGCCGAAAAATACAATGCGGCTTCCCTCGTCTATCACTGATTGTAAGTCCATGCTGATTACCTCCCCATGAGCTTTCCTACCGATATCTGTAATTACTCAAATCTGCTGACCCTGCCGTGCGGTGAAAATACGCCAAAAAGACTGCCGCAGCGGTGATACAAACCGTTTTTGCCGCAGGTATGCCTGTTATTATTTCACATTATAGCACAATTTGCTCAGAAAATCAATAACTCACGGAAATAATATGCAGAAGCTGCAATTTATATAAGCGGCGAGAAATTACTTGACAACCGCCTGAAAATATAGTATAATGTTCACATAAGCCAAATTGATGAACAGGGCAGGTGATACAATGCACAAGGTCAAGGCAAAGGGAATTCTATCCTCCGGAAACGGAATGAACGTCTACCGGGGCTGCACCCACGGCTGTATCTACTGCGACGCTCGCAGCGCCTGCTACCAGATGAAGCATGAATTTGAGGACATAGAGGTAAAGGAAAACGCGCCGGAACTTCTTGAGGCGGCGCTGAAATCAAAGCGGAAACGCTGCATGATTGGCACCGGGGCAATGTGCGACCCCTACCTCCATGCAGAAAAGGAGCTGAACATCACCCGGCGCTGTCTGGAGCTTATCAGCAAGTACGAATTCGGGGCAACGGTGCAAACTAAATCCGACCTGATAATGCGAGACATTGACCTGCTTGACGAGATAAACCGCAAAACAAAGGCGGTAGTTCAGATGACCCTCACCACCGCAGACGAAGCCCTCTGCCGCATTGTCGAGCCGAATGTATGCACCACCCGGCGGAGGTTTGAAGTCCTGTGCGAGATGCGGGAGCGGGGTATTCCCACGGTGGTGTGGTTCTCGCCGCTGCTGCCTTTTCTTAACGACACCGAGGAAAATGTGCTGGCAATCGTGGACTACGCCCGGCGGGCGGGGTGCTTTGGGATAATCAGCTTTGGCATGGGGCTTACATTGCGCGAGGGCGACCGGGAATACTATTACACGGCGCTGGACAGGCACTTCCCCGGTCTGAAGCAGAGGTATATCGCGCGATACGGCAATAATTACGAACTGCCCTCGCCGGATAACGCCAAACTGATGAAACTGTTTAGACAGGAGTGCTCCCGCAGCGGGATAGAATGCGACCCGGACAGGATTTTTGCGTATCTGCACGAATTCCCGAACAACGAACAACTTACTTTATTTTAGGAAGGACGTTTCCCATGATAAACGGATATATCAGAACTCTCTGCAATATGCTGCAATTACCCATGCCGCAGGTGTTTTACAACGACCATGAGCTTGCGGAGGGAATTCACGCAAAGCTGACCCCGGACGGAAAGCGGCTGTTTCTGCGGAAGCTGAAAACACCCTCCCTCGACCAGCTTTTCGCCGCTGCGTCCGAACTTCGCCGGGAATGGCAGCGCAAAAATGACGCGCAGCTTTACTTCGGGGAGTACAAAAGCCGTGAGGAGCTTTCCCTGCGGGATTTCGCCGTTCAGCCCTCCGAGGTGGACGCGAACGCATTCGCGGCGGTGGTGGTTTCGGCTTTCTTCGGAGTGGAGCCGGTGTTTGACGACCTGCCCGGCGCGGCGCGTTCCAAAATCGACCGCCGCTGCGAGGAAATTCGGAAGAACGAGTTCCCTGATCTGGCTAAGATGAAGCTGCCGCACTAAATCCAGCTATGGACGGTGAATAGAATAAAAAGGGGCTGATATGAAATCACCCCCTCAGATTGTCGATAAACCTTGTTTTCTTAAAAAAATAGATTTCTTTGTAGGGGAGGGGCTTGCTCCTCCCGTATTCTTATGCCGTTTTCGGGCGGAGCAAGCCCCGCCCCTACACTTTTCAGGCTATTATGGTTTTTTAGAATTACTTCTTCCACTTCATAGAGATATCAAACGCCTTGACGCTGTGGGTCAGCGCGCCCAGCGAGATGATGTCCACTCCGGTTTCCGCCACCTCGCGGATATTCTCCATTGTAACGTTGCCGCTCGCCTCAAGCTTCGCCCTGCCGTTTACCAGCTTCACAGCCTCTGCCATTGTGGGGCAGTCCATGTTGTCCAGCATGATGACGTTCACGCCGCAGTTCACTGCCTCCTGAACCTCGTCAAGATTGCGGGTCTCCACCTCTATCTGGAGCATATGACCCGCCTTGCTGCGCAGCGCGTTCACCGCAGGGGTTATTCCTCCGTAGGCGTCGATGTGGTTGTCCTTGAGCATTGCCGCGTCCGTCAGATTGTAACGGTGATTGCGTCCGCCGCCGACTGTTACCGCGTATTTCTGGAGCGGTCTTAAACCGGGGAGGGTCTTTCTGGTGTCCGCAATGCTTGCGTTAGTTCCCTTGACAAGCTCAACGCACTTGTTGGTGTAGGTTGCAATTCCGCTCATGTGCTGAAGCAGATTAAGCGAGGTGCGCTCCGCTTTCAGCATGAGCCGTGTGTGTCCGGTGAAATCCGCGATGATATCGCCGTTCTTCACCTTGTCGCCGTCCTTGAAATGGCATTCGATCTTCATATCCGGATCAAGTATCGTGAACACCCGCAGTGCCACCTCAAGTCCGCACAGAACGCCGTCCGCCTTTGCCATGAAATACGCCGAGGATACGCTGTCCTCCGGGATAAGCAGGTCGGCGGTGCTGTCTATGTAGTTTATGTCCTCGGTGAGGGCAGTCTTTATTATATCGTCAACATAAAACGGTAAAAGCGTCATTATTCCTTGTCCTTCCTTTCAATTACCTCTGACAGGATTATGTAAGCCACGGTAACGAGGGACTTTGTTTCCACGAAGTCCGCGGTGATCGCATAACCACCGGTTTCCACCTGATTTTTCAGCTCCTTTATGCGGGCAAGCCCCTTCTCCGCCTCCTCATAATTCGGGGTGATGAAGTAAGCTTTCTGCATAATGTGGCGCACCTCGGTGCGTATTCCCTTGGGGAGCGGCGCTCCGTCCGGGCTTGCCATGGGGTATTCCACTGCGTCCCGCTTGTCGTCGGTGCGGTTCTTGTTTATGTCCTCGGCAATAAGCCGCGAGAATACAAGAGCCTCCAGCAGTGAGTTGCTGGCAAGGCGGTTCTGACCGTGAACTCCGGTGTGGGAGCATTCCCCGGCGGCGTACAGCCCCGGAATGTTTGTCGCGCCCTTGCCGTCAACGTTTATTCCACCCATGAGGTAATGCTGGCAGGGATAAACCGGGAACGGCTCCTTAGTCATGTCGTAGCCCTTTTCCAGCACCTTGTTGTATATCATCGGGAAATGTCCCTTGACGAACTCCGGGTCTTTATAGGAAATATCCAGCCAGAATTCATCACTTCCGGTCAGTTCCTGCTCCTTCATCATGCACTGGGAAACCACGTCACGGGGTGCTAATTCCTTGCGCTCCGGCTCGTACTTCTGCATGAAGCGTTCCTTGTGGCAGTTAAGCAGATACGCGCCCTCGCCGCGAACCGCCTCGGATATCAGGAAGCACTCCCGGTTCTTCTTGTCGGCGAACGCAGTCGGGTGGAACTGCACATAGCTGAGGTTCTTTATCTCCGCGCCAAGATTGTACGCAAGCTGAATACCGTCGCCGGTGGCGATAGCGGAATTGGTTGTGAAGTCGTACACTCTGCCGATACCGCCGGTGGCAAGCACTACCGCGTCCGCGCAGTAATACTGGTGCTCCTGACCTCCGGGAATGTCGTTGTGGGCTAATACGTCCGCAAAGAAGATCCCGTCCTTCTTTTCCAGCCGGCACAGCACTGAATTATTCACGACTGTGACGTTTTTCAGCTCCTGAACCTGCTTTATCAGGTTGGTTTCGATCTCGAAGCCGGTGGTGTCCTTATGGTGGGCGATACGGCGGCGGGAATGCCCGCCCTCTCTCGTCAGCTCGATACTGCCGTCCTGCTTCAGGTCGAACTCAACACCGTACTTATCCTTGAGCTTCATCACATCGGTAGGGCCCTGCTCAACAAGGATCTTCACGTTGTCGAGGTTGTTCTTGTAGTGACCAGCGATCAGCGTATCCTTTATGTGCAGCTCGTAGCTGTCGTTCTCCTTGTCCATTACTGCGGCAACTCCTCCCTGCGCCAGAGCGGAATTGCACAGCGTAAGCTCACGCTTGCTCAGCATGAGAATACGCAGGTCGGGTGCGAGGTTCAGCGCGGTGTAAATACCGGAGATGCCCGTGCCGACAATGATTACGTCATACCTTTGGAATTTCAAAGCGATCAGCCTTTCTTTTTTGGCGGTAATGCCGCCGTACTTTATGTCTTGACATACCGGTCAATAATTGTTATAATATCGGTATGTGTACAATCTGACTGTTCCTGCCTCACTCACGGGCAGGTGGATTACTCTGCCGTTACCGGAGTATGTGAATGGAGGTAACACTATGGAAGAAAAACAACTAACAAGAGCAATTCTCATCGGTGCGGACACCGGTGAATACGACGCCGAAAGCTCCATGGACGAGCTTTCGGAGCTTGCCCAGACCGCCGGAGCGCAGGAGCTTGCAAGAGTTATCCAGAAGCGTGAAGCCTATGAAGCGGCAACGGTCATCGGTGAGGGAAAGCTTGCCGAGGTAAAGGAGCTTTGCGCAAATCTCGGCGCGGAGCTGCTTATATTCGACTGCGAGCTTACCGCGTCGCAGATACGCAATGTTGAGGACGAAACCGACGTCCGGGTAATAGACCGGACTATGCTCATTCTCGACATATTCGCCGGGCGCGCCGTTTCACGAGAGGGCAAGCTTCAGGTGGAGCTTGCGCAGCTTAAATACCGCCTTCCGCGGCTTATGGGCATTGGCGCGTCTCTGTCAAGGCTGGGCGGTGGCATCGGCACCAGAGGCCCCGGCGAAACTCAGCTTGAAACCGACCGCCGGCATATCCGCCGCAGGATAGACAAGCTGTCCGAGGAGCTTAAAGAGCTGGAGGAGCGCCGCGGTTACGCCCGCACCCGCCGCCGCAAGGACAGCGTACAGGTGGGAGCCATCGTGGGCTACACCAACGCCGGGAAATCCACGCTGCTCAATCTCCTCACCGGAGCGGGAGTTCTCGCCGAGGACAAGCTGTTCGCCACCCTCGACCCTACTTCCCGCGCTATTGAGCTGCCGGACGGGAGAAACCTGCTGCTGGTGGACACCGTAGGTCTTATCCGCCGCCTGCCGCATCATCTGGTGGAGGCGTTCAAGTCCACTCTGGAAGAAGCCGCCTGCGCGGATATAATTATCCACGTCTGCGACGCCTCCGACCCGGAAGCCGCCGAGAAAGCCGACGTAACGCTAAAGACCCTCGCGGACTTAGGCGCGGCAGAGATCCCGGTGGTAACAGTGCTGAACAAGTGCGACCTGCTGACCCAGAATATTCCGGAGGACGAAACCACCGTGAAGATAAGCGCGCTGAAATCTCAGGGAATTGACCGCCTGCTGGAGGTCATCGCCGCAAATCTCCCGGAAACCGCCAAACGCATGAAGCTGCTTCTGCCCTACGATAAGGCGGGACTTTCGGCGAAGCTGCGGGAAAACGGCAAGGTATTCTCTGAGGAATACACCGAAAACGGAGTGCTTGTTGACGCGCTGGTGGATCAGATGCTGATAAAGCAGATGTCTGAGTTCCAGACAGACTAGATTTTCTTTATTTCCGTAGTGGAGATGCAAACATCCGTGTTTGCATCTCCACTACATTTTTCCGTGGAAATTACTCGTCAATAATGACCTCGGTGCCGCCTACGGGTCTGACGTTCAGAACGTGACAGGAACCGCTGCCGAATGTCCTCTCAATGTTCATCTTGAACTGCTGAAGCATATCCAGCGGCACAAAAGCCTGAATAGTGCCTGCAAATCCGCCGCCATGCACACGGCAGGCGCCCTTGCGGTGGAGGGAATATTCAGCCACATTCAGCGCAATGGAAAGGCACTGGTGCTTTATATCAGAGTTCGCGTAGATGTTCTGGAGGTACTTGAAAGAGCTGTCGCCGGACTCCTTTACGCTGGAAAGGAAATCCTCAAAGCTGCCGGTCTTGAGGGCGTGAACCACCTTGTCAACTCTATCGTTTTCATCAAAGAAATGAATGGAACGAAGCACCGCCCTGTCGCCGAACTGCTCCCGCAGGACCTTGATATTCAGCATTATGTCGTCCTTTGAAAGCTGGCGCAGTGTATCGCAGGTGAAAAAGCCTGCAACGCTCTTCATTTCAGAGGGAATGGACGCGTATTCATCGGTGAGATCCGCGTGATCTCCCTTTGCGTCAACTATGCACAGCGCATGACCGTACTTCTCGAAATCCGCCGGAACACTCTCGATTATCGGGCTTTCCGTGTCCTTGAAGTCGATCGCGATAAATCCGCCGACAGAGGACGCCATCTGATCCATAAGTCCGGAGGGCTTGCCAAAATACACATTCTCTGCATACTGGGAGATCTGCGCTACCTTCACCGGATTTACCATGCCGCCGTTGTACAGGTGCGAAAGGATAGTTCCCACCAGCACCTCGAACGCCGCCGATGAGGAAAGTCCGCTGCCCTTCATTACATCAGATGTCGTGTAGGCGCGAAATCCGCCGATATTCAGTCCGTCCTTCTCAAAGCCAGCCGCAACTCCCCGGATAAGGGACGCAGAGGTGTTCTTTTCCTCCGGAACTACCTCAAGGCTTGAAAGGTCAATGCTGTCCTCCGGGAATCCCTCGGATTTTATCACGATCTTCCCGTCATCAGTCGGCTCTACCACCGCAATTACGTCAAGATTGACGCTTGCCGCGAAAACCTTTCCGTGGTTGTGGTCGGTGTGATTTCCGCAGATCTCGGTTCTGCCCGGAGCGGAGAAAAAGCGATGCTCCCCGATCGAGCCGAAATAGTCCGCGAATGCGGCAACAGCGTTCTTGTAGCGCTGCTTCTGCGCATCAGTCTGAGAAGCGGGATAGATGTCATTGATTTTTGAGATAACAGGTTTCATTTAGGTCTTACCTTTCGTTGTTTGTCAATATATAACAGAGTAAATAACTCCGGTCATTCCTTTTCCTGATAGAACATATGCTTTTTCTTTTCCCGGTGAGATACCACTGAAAGGACAGGGCCAAGGGAAGCGTAACTCATCACGAGGGAGGTTCCTCCGGCGCTGACAAAGGGCAGCGGAATTCCAACCACAGGGCCAACGGAGAGCACCATTGCGATGTTGATAATGCAGTGGAAAGTGAACATCGCGAAAACTCCTACGCAGATAAGCTTTCCCAGCGGGTCTATCGCCGAGGACGCGTCGGACAGGAGCTTCAGGCAAAGCACAGCCAGCGCGATAACCACCGCCATGCAGCCGATAAATCCAAACACCATGCCGATATACGCAAAGATAAAATCGTTGTAGCCCTCCGGGACATAGGTGTAGGTGTCCGCGTGGGTGCCAAGTCCGGTGAGCTGACCGCTTCCCATCGCTACCTTAGCATTGTACTGCTGGAGGTACGCGCCGAGCCGCTCCTCCTCCTGAAGCGCTTCGTCAAATATGAGCTGAAAGCGCTTCCTGTGGTGGTCGCCCATGACGTAATTCCACGCAACATAGCCCACCACCGGTACTGCCGCCAAACCTGCAACGATATATTTCCACGACATTCCGCCGGCAAACATCATGCAGATGAATATGAACAGGAACACCAGCGCCGAGCCGGCGTCGCCCTGCACCATGATTATCCCAAACGGGATCAGGAAATGCACGCAAAGCAACAGGAAATGAGGCAGCGTGTTCATCTTTTCGCCAAGCTTTGAAATATGCCATGCCAGCGACAGGATAAACGCAAGCTTAAGTATCTCCGAGGGCTGTATCGTGACAACTCCGAGGTTGAGCCACGCAAGGTCGTCGTCACGCTTTAATCCCAGCGGAGAAAACAAAAGGAGCTGCAAAATCACCGCAAGAGGCGCGTACACAAACCAGTATTTCGCCATGCGCTTGTAGTCGATCATGCCGATTATCAGCGCGGCAAAAATCCCGATAACTGCGGCAAATATCTGAGTTTCTATGTCGTCCTGCTTTACATAGCCGATCTCATTGAGCGAACTGAGCAGGAATATGTCAAAAGCCGAAATGCAAATGCAAATCAGCATAAGTATCCAGTCAATATGCCGGAAGTAATTTCCAAGCCATTTCAGTATAGTTTTCATTTATTTAAATACCCGAAAATGTTGAACAAAGTTATAGCAGAGTAAAAGTGAGATAATCCCATACACATCTTTTATTATATACTGTTTTTTTGGAATTTGCAATAAGAAAGATATGTAAAATCCGCTTTATCTGAATTTTCGCCATTCTTTATAAAAAGCCGAAGAAATATGAAAAATCTTCGGCTTTTTTGACAATATGGCTAAAATCTGTCCAATAAATATAAGCATTTGAAAAAAGTCTGTTGATCAATTATCCCAAAAATCGGCAGTTTGTCATTATATAAACAAATTTTGTGCAAATTGCCTATTGAAAACGATTAACATTTGGTGTATTATATTAATATAGACAAATGCAACAAAAGTATAGAGAGGTGAAGCCGCTTGAATATTACCATTAAAGATGTGGCAAAGGCAGCGAATGTATCTGTTGCCACCGTATCCCGTGTACTCAACAAGAAAACAAACGTTTCTGACGAAGCTGTACAGGCGGTAAACAAGGCTGTCGAGGAGCTGGGTTACAGCCCGAATTTTCTGGGACGTGACCTGCGCAAGAGCGAAACCAAGCGTATTCTCGCCATTATTGCTTCAACGGAGCAGAGCTTTTATTCCGAGGTTCTCCGGGGTATGCAGGACGCGGCTTATCTTCAGGGCTACGATGTGCTGATCGCCACCACCCGTGACGATCCGGAGCATGAAATGCACCTCTTGGGAATGCTGTTCTCCAAAGCCGTTGACGGCGCGGTGCTGCTTGCGCCGAAGCTGGACAGCCGCACTATATCCGAGCTTGCAAAAAAGTATCAGCTCGCCATGTGCCTTGAGCGGCTTGACGACTGCGAAATACTCTGCGTCACCATCGACAACGAGCGCGCCGGCTATGACGCCACCAATTACCTTATTGGCAAGGGCAGGCGGCGCATTGGACTGCTCACCACCGAGATACGCAGCCAGTCCTCGGTTGACCGGGAAAACGGCTACAAGCGCGCCCTCAAGGACGCTGGTATCCCGCTGGACGAGAAGCTCATTTTCTACGGAGATTACGATGTTGAAAGCGGCACCAGAGGCTGCGAGGCGCTGATGAGGCTTGCTGACAAGCCGGACGCGATCTTCTCGATCTCCGACACCATTTCCATCGGAGCAATGACCTACGCTCTCAGCCACGGAATATCCGTGGGCAAGGACGTGCTGTTCTTCGGCTTCGACAACATTGCCTACTCGCATATGTTCATACCGCATCTCTCCACTGTGGAGCAGCCCTGCTATTTACAGGGAAAGGCGGTCATCGAAAAGCTCATCAACAATATCAAGTCCGATGTAAAGGACACGAAAACCTACAAGCTCCCGCACCGGCTCATTCTGAGGGAATCCACCGGGGACGGGAACTAAAGCAGGCACGAAGCGCATTACGGGATCCGTCAGATCTGGCTTCTGAACTTGGTGCGATAGAAATATATCCCCCAGAACAGACCGAAAAGACCGCCGACAATGTGCCCGAACTGGGACACGGTATCCGGAGTGAATGCGTTAATTATCTCGCGTCCGAGATAGATCGCTGCGACAAGAATGAGCGACAGCGGCACTTCTCCCTTTTTCATATTGGTGAAAGCGCTGAGTATGATCATCATGAACACTATTCCGCTCGCTCCGATAATTCCGCCGTCAAAGAAAATGCAGTGGATTATTCCCGAAGCGATCCCGGTTATCATTATCATGAACGCAAGATTTCCGCTGCCGTATTTCTCCTCCACCACAGGACCTACAAGCAGCATAAGCAGCATATTGCTCGCATAATGCTCCCAGCCGGAATGCCCAAAGAAATATGTAATACACCTGACATAGGTCATAGGATCCAGCAGGGACGGGTGTCCGTAGCACACCATGACATTTGCATTGAACCAGCCCTGAGTAAGCCAGTTCACCGCAACCAGTACAAGGCATACTCCCGCATAGGTCAGCACCACCGGCGAATTATAGGACAGCCGCAGGTTTATCTTCTTTGCGCGTGAATTTGTTGACATTTCGCCACCTCCGCATTATTTATGATGCAACAGTTTTCAATCAGATTATAAATTTAGCCGCAGACTATACCTGCGGCTAAATTATTTTGGAGCGGATAATGGGAGTCGAACCCACCACCTCAGCTTGGGAAGCTAATGTTTTACCGATAAACTATATCCGCGAACCATACCAATATAACGTATTATATATTATATCACATATTCCGGATTTTGTCAATAGCTCGGGTCGGAAATTTCCCGTATATGTCATTCATTTCAATCCTCGTACAGTTCCCCGCTGTTCTGCTTATTCAGTGTTCCCTCAAGCTCTATCATCAGGAATTTCGACAATGCTTTTACAACCGGACGGTGGCGGGTACCTTTCGGCACGATTATGAATTCCCCCTGCTTTACCGGGATAAGTCCCTCGTCGGTTTCCAGCTCAAATGCGCCCTCGATCACATAAAACAGCTCATCGGAGCCCTCATGCACATGAAAATCCAGCGTGCGGTTTTCCACCTGCACAACGCTCAGCACGTGTCCGTTCAGCCTGCCTACCTTTTTGTAGACATACAGCTTTTCAAGCGCATTTACTTCATTCAGAATATTGACTGGTTTCATGATATCCTCCAATCGCAACATATGTTGTGTAACATTTGTTGTATTATAACATATTGATCCCTGTTTGTCAATATCCCAATAAATATTTTAGTTGACAACCGGGGCAGATTGTGGTAAACTGTATTGTACAGTATATCGCTGTTTCAATTGCAGATAATAACCCGAAATGACCAGATTGACCAGATGACCAGATTGACCAGATTGACCAGATGACCAGATGACCAGATGACCAGATGACCACTGAAAGGAGCGCTTATGAAGAAATACATCTCAAAAATAACGGCTCTTGTTGCAGCCGCAGGAATTGCAGCGGCTGCCGGAATTAACGCCGCAGCGGAGGGGAATTCACTTGTAGTGCTCGGCGACTCAATAACCTCCGGCTACGGGCTGGAGGGCTATACCTCCGGCGACAATTACAGCGCTCCCGCAAGCTTCGCAAATCAGCTCGGCGCAGCTTACTCCGATTATCAGAACTTCGCGGTGGACGGACGCACCAGCGGAGAGCTGCTGACCGCGCTTGAGGACGAAAATATCTCCGCAGCCCTGAGTGGAGCAGACACCGTTATAGTGTCTATCGGCGGCAATGATTTCTTACAGCCGATGATAAACTCGGTAATGTCGCTGTTCACGGAAAACTCTGAACTTCTCGAAGAATTTCAGAACGGCGAGATCACCGACCCGGAGGAATACCTCGACATCATGCGGGAATTCACCGACGCCATGACAGAAGCGGCGAATTCCGTTGACACCGCCGCCACCGGCGAAAATCTCAGGGGAATTCTCGGCAGGATATCGGAGCTTTCTCCGGACTGTCAGACAATTCTTCTCACCGTTTACAACCCATTTGAGGGAGTCGAGGGCATGGAGCTTCTCGACGTCACCGCAAGGGAAAAGCTGGCAGAAATGAACGCTGAGATAACCGCAGCGACGGAGGAATACGGCGCGGAAGTCGCGGATATTTTCACCGCATTCAAGGGCAACGCAGAGGGCTACACCAACATTTCCTCTATGGATATCCACCCGAACAAAGATGGACACGCGCTTATCTATTCCATTCTGTCCGAGATGACCGGAACCACCGAAAATCCCGCCGAGGAAACCATGCAGCCGGCAGCTCCCTCTAAGGGAAGCCCGGACACCGGAGCGGAGAGCATAGCCGTTTTCATAGGGGCTGCGGCGCTTGCGGCAGCGGGTATATTCGCTTCAAAACGTAAATAAAAATCGACCCCGGCAGTTATTTTGTGAACTGCCAGGGATTTTTTTGCATTCAATTATTCCGCGCCGCGGAAATACAGTCCTCTGGTAAGACCGCCGGAGGGCTTTCCGTTTTTCAGGTACATATCCAGCACCGGCTTCAGCTCCTGCTCGTCTGTGAATTTCAGCACAGCGAAATCAAACTGCTCAAGAGCCTGTCTGCGGTCGCTCATGATAAGCAGATCAGGGTTCAGCACCTCCACGCTGTTGCCGCCGCACAGCACCGGCATTCTGTTGCCCTTGCGGTCGTAAATGCAGCCGCCGCAGGGCTTCCCAGCCCCTTTGCTGAAGGAATTCACCCTGCCGCAGGGCGCTCCGTCTGCGATGGGGCAGCGGCGCAGAAGCATCAGCGGAAGTCTGCCGTAGGCGATAATTCCACGGGGAATAGGGGAATTTATCTGCGCGAGCTGCGCCGCCGTTCCCTCAAAGGACAGGGTGATGTCCTCAAATCCGAGAGCGGCGCACACTCCCGCCGCGTAGCTGTTGATGATATTCATGCGATGACCGCCGTGAACGAGATACCCTTCCTCCTGCAAAAGCTGCGCATGACCTACCGTCTGCGCCATGCCGCGTGTGAAACCCATTTCCCGCAGAGCCGACAGCCGAGAGCGCACCTCGTTCTCACAGTCAGACAGCACAAACGGCGGTATTACCGCTATCCTGTCCTTATCTGGGGTGTTTTCGTCCAGTATCCTCATCGGCGCGTAGATAAGCTCAAACGGCAGCTTTACCGCCTGCGAAAGCTGCTCCGGAGTATGCACCTCGCACCTCCATGAAAGCTCACCGCTGCTGCGTTTTTCAGGAACAGGCGCATTGAACTGCTTCACCTCATAGCGCGGCGTATTTTTCCGCAATACCGCCATATCAAGCTGCGACACAAGCTCCCGCCGAAGTGAATTCAGCGCGGACGCGGGGAGATTAAGCCCGTCATCGACCTCTGCGCGGTTTTCTCCAATATAGAACTGCGTACCGCCTAGCTTCGCCATTCGCTCGCAGACGCTCTCAGACGTCAGCGGCGCATTCTGGGCGGGCTGCGGAATATCACCGAATACCTCCGCCGTGATATCCCCGCACCTTCCCTTTGCACGAGCCGGCTTCCCGGCGCGTACCTCGGTGTGGATATCCGCCCTGATCCGAGGCAGCTCCGACTTGTACAGCGCCTTTATCCCGTTCAGCGCCTTTCCGGAATTCTCCACGTCCTCACGGCTGCGGATACCCTGCATTCCGCTCATATCCCCGGTGAAATAACCGTCTGTAAGCCCATTCCGGGAAAAAATCCCCGCCAGCCTGTCGTAGTCGTATTCCTCACCCCGGAGCGACTTATAACACGCGTCCGTGGCGCAGGCGATGTATTCCGGTCGCTTCATTCTGCCCTCTATCTTCAAAGAAGCAATACCAAGCGCGTCAAGCTCCGGCAGATGCGGGATAACCGAGCTGTCTTTGAGAGATATAACATTGTGCCGGTCATTGCAGGAAAAATCCAGTCGGCAGGGCTGGGCGCAAAGTCCGCGGTTGCCGCTCCTGCCGCCGAAAACACTGCTCATATAGCACTGACCGCTGATACTCACGCACAGCGCGCCGTGCACGAACACCTCCAGCTCAATTCCGCTGTGCTCTGCGATGCGCTTAATTTCCTCGCGGGACAGCTCCCTGCCTATCACCGCCCGGCAGAAACCCAGCTTTTCCGCTGCCTTTACTCCCGAAACGCTGTTCAGCGACATCTGAGTTGAGGCGTGACGTGGCAGCTCCGGGCATAGCTGCTTCGCAAGCTCCGCTGCTCCTATATCCTGAATTATCAGCCCGTCAACGGCGCACTCCGCCGCAGCCCTCACGCATTCCGCATAATCCTCAATCTCGCTGTCGTATACCAGCGTATTCAGCGCCGCATACACCTTAACTCCCCGGCGGTGGCATTCGGCGCAGACCGTCCGCAGCTCCTCAACAGAAAAATTTTCGGCATTTTTGCGTGCCGAAAATTTCGATAATCCGAGATAAACCGCATCGGCGCCGGTGTTCAGCGCCGCGGTAAGATCAGAAATTCCCCCTAAGGGTGCAAGAATTTCACTCATAATGTAAGCTGTCCGTCCTCCAGCATTTCGTTAAGCTGCTTGTTAAGGGAGGCGTTGGTCTTTTTCAACTCCTTGACCTCCGCAAGCGCCTCGGAAAGCTGCTTTTTCATCGTTTCAAGCTGCTGAGCCTTCTCCTCGCTCTGCTCTGCGGAGCTGCTTTCTGCGTTCTCTGCGGCAGCCTTGAGCGCCGCATTCTCGCTTTCTATCTGAGAGAATTTCACTGAAAGCTCCTCGTAAAGACCCGCCTTTTCCCGGAGAGCCGCAAGCTCCTCGCCGGATTTCTCCGCTGCTGAAAGCTTCTTCTCCATGTCGGAATTCCTGCCCTTTTCTGCGGACAGCGACTGCTTCACCTCCGCAAGCTCCTGCGCGGTTTTTTCCGCTGCGGCAAGCTTTTTCTCAAGGTCAGCGTTTCTTCCCTGCTCTGCGGAGAGGGACTTCTTCACCTCCGCATACTCCTGAGCAGTCTTTTCCGCTGCGGCAAGCTTCTTCTCAAGATCAGAGTTTCTCCCCTGCTCTGCGGCAAGGGACTTCTTCACGTTTTCAAGCTCCGCCGCCCCGGCTTTCAGCTTCTCCCTGTCCTTTTCAAGGACGGAGGCACGCTCCTCCGAACGGCGCAGAGCCTCCTCGGTGTTTGCAGCCTTGTCCAGCTTTTCCTGAAGCTTCTTGTTCTCCTCGGTAAGGGAAGCAAGCTTTTCCGTCTGCTTTCTGAGGTCGGAATTCTGCTTCGTGAGGTCGGCGACAGTCTTTTCCAGCTCAGAGGACTTGTCCGCGCCGGACTTCACGTTGTCCGCAAGCTGCGCGTTCTTTTCCTCAAGGGACTTTATCTTCTCCTCCGCGCGCTCAAGAGCAGACTTTGCGCCCTCGTTTTCTGCGGCGCGGTTATTGGCTTCGCTCAGGGTTTCGGCAAGCTGCGCGTTCTTGCCCTCCAGCTCGGAAAACATCTTCTGGAGCGCCGCAAGAGAGGCGCTGTCCTTTTGAAGCGCCGCGTTCTCGTCAGACAGCCGCTTGTTCTCCTCAAGAGCCTTTGCGCCGCGCTCAGCCGTGTTTTTCAGCTCAGCGGCGGTCTTTGAGAAGCTGTCGCGCTCCTTGGCGGTATTCTCAAGCTCCCCAAGCAGATCCAGCACAGTAAATACGCAGGCGTCGTCCTTTGATAACGACATACTGCGGCAGTATTCCGTGATGCGGCGGTCGGTTTCCTCGCCCTGCCGGAGCAAAGCGGCGGTATCATCAGTGCGGAGGTTGTACGGTTTTCCGCAGATCGTAACTGTGACTTTTTCGTTAAGCATTTTGGCGTATTCCTTTCATGAAGTTTATTTGATCCGTTCTGTTACGGTATAATTCCAGTTATATATATTATATCTTAAAACTGAGGTTATTGCAAGTCTTTTTTGAAATTATTCTGCTCAAAATTACCCGCCGTAAAAACATGGGCGGCAATTCCGAAAAATAGCCAAAAAAAAGTCCTGAAATGACGAAATTTTATGATAATAATACATTGCGCACAGCGCACAATAATGATATAATTATAATTGTACTATTGTGTATACAGGGTATGTGCAGATTACACAAAGCATACTGTTAAATTTTACTAAATATATTTTTACGGAGGAAGCACAATGTTTGGATTGAACAAGGATATCGGTATTGACTTAGGAACAGCGAATACGCTTGTATATATGAGGGGCAAGGGTATAATTATCCGCGAACCGTCTGTCGTTGCGGTGGACAAGAAGCTCCAGTGCGTGCGCTATGTCGGTCAGGAGGCAAAGGACGTCATCGGACGTACCCCCGGCTCTATCGTTGCAGTAAGACCGCTGAAGGACGGCGTTATCGCGGATTTCGACATGACCTCCAGTATGCTGGAGCAGTTCATCAAGAAGGCGCTCAAGGGCAGAGGCAAGGCGAGAGTTATCATCTGCATTCCCTCCGGCGTAACCGAGGTAGAGCGCAGAGCCGTTAAGGAAGCGGCTCAGAACGCCGGCGCAAAGCGCGTTTCTATCATTGAGGAGCCTATGGCTGCCGCGATCGGCGCGGGACTTCCTGTGGCAGAGCCTGTGGGCAGCATGATCGTCGATATCGGCGGCGGCACCAGCGAGGTGGCTATCATCTCCCTCGGCGGTATAGTTACCGCCCGTTCCGTAAGAGTTGCCGGCGATGAGTTCGACTCCGCTATCATCAACTATATCAAGAAGAAATACAACCTGCTCATCGGCGAAAGAACCGCCGAAAACATCAAGATGGGCATAGGCTCCGCTTACAAGACAAGCGAAAACGAGCCGGTAATGGACATCAAGGGACGCAACCTCCTGAACGGTCTGCCGGAAAACATCACCGTCACCAGCGAGGAGATCCGCGAGGCTATCTCAGAGCCGCTGTCCCACGTTATTGACGCTATCAAGACTACTCTGGAAAAGACTCCTCCTGAGCTTGCTGCGGATATCATCGAATCCGGAATCATGCTTGCGGGCGGCGGCGCACTGCTCCGTGGTCTTGACCAGCTTATCCACGAGGAAACCGGTATGCCCGTAAAGATCGCAGAGCGTCCTCTGGACTGCGTTGCGGACGGCACAGGAAAAGTCCTCGAAAACATCGACAAGCTTGAGGACGTACTCAGCGAGGACGAGAGCATTTACTGATTTGACAGAGATTAAGTCAGGCAGGAGCGGATATGAAGGAATTTTTCCACAGCGTCAGGTTCAAAATTATCATCTGCATTGCGGCGCTGCTGCTGGGACTGATGACCTATGTCGCGGTCGCGGCAGGTACTCAGACGCTGCCGGAACAGATAATCAACACAGTGACCTATCCCTTTGTGACGGCGGCGAACGCCATTTCAAACGGGGTGAACGGCTTTATTGACAAGCTGGTGAACGCGGACACCTACAAGTCGCAGAATGACGAGCTGAGGGAGCTTGTCACCCAGATGTACGAGCGCACCGCAGACTACGAGGAGCTTCAGAAGGAAAACGAGCAGCTCCGGGAAATGCTGAACCTTAGCAAGAAGCATGAGGATTTCAAATTCTCTGAGCCGTGCAGCATAGTTGCCAGAAACGCAAACGACATCTACGGCGGATTTACGATAAACCACGGCAGCACCTCCGGCATCTCCCTCAACGATCCGATAATAACCTCGGTCGGACTTATCGGCAGAGTAACCGATATCGCGCCCAACTATGCGCGGGTATCAACGATCCTGTCGCCGCAGGTGAACGTGGGAGTTTACACCCAGCGCACCAAAACCACCGGCGTACTTGAAAGCAATACTGCCACCGCCGAGCAGGGGCTGTGCCTTATGAGCAACATCTTAAAGGACGCGGACATAAATCCCGGTGATGTGATAGTTACCTCCGGTCAGAGCGGTCTGTTCCCGGAGGGACTTATCGTCGGCACGGTCAAGGAGGTCTACGACGACCCGAACGGTCTTTCTAAGCACGCTCTGATAGAGCCTGCGGAGGACTGCTTTAAAATAACCTCCGTGTACGCGGTAGTGGATTTTGACGGCAAAGGTCTGTCGTTTGACGACATTCAGGAATAATTCAGACGCGGTGCAGCTCACATAACTGCACCGCTTAAAGGTACAACAATGGTAAAGAAAATCTCCAGAAGCAAGTCCTCCGGCTATCGGGCGAAAACCCGCAGAGCTATGCTGCGGTGCTTTTTCCGCTGGTTTCTCTACGCCGCAGTGCTGCTGTTTTTTTATCTTTGGGAGGTGGCTCCGCTTATCCGGGGCTGGTGTCCTCTGCTTATCATTCCGCTGGCGACCGCTGTCGCAATGCGGGAGGGCGAGCTTGCCGCCGGTGTTTTCGGGGTGTTCTGCGGACTTATGCTGGACGTTGCCAGCGGCACGATACCCGGATTTTCCTCGCTGTGGCTGCTGCTATGCTGCCCGGTAATCTCGCTGCTGTCCCGGTTCTGGCTCAAATCCAACTGGCTCAGCCACCTTGTCATGAACGCGGCGACCGTGGTGATAATGTGCGCTATGGATTTTCTGTTCCTGCACTGGGTTTGGGAGCGTGAGGCTTCCGGAATTTCATTTGTGAGATCCCTGCTGCCGGCATACGCTTGGGCGATAGCGCTCTCTGTTCCAGTGTATTTTCTGGTGGTGTTTATCTCCAACAAGCTGCGCCCGAAGGAGGAGCGCCGGCTTGAGGAGGCAGCCGCCGAAAGCGCCGCCGAAGAGGATATCACAAAGGGCGGGGAAAGGTAAGTCAGTTTCGGAGGAAATATGTCAAAGTTTTCAAATATACTTCGCTCCGCAATACTTGCGGCGCTTGTCATCGCAGCCGCATTCCTGTGCGGACTTAGGCTGCTTGAGATACAGATAGCCGACGGTGGGAAATACCTTGCCCTCACCCAGAGCACCTACACCGCTCAGCAGGATATTGAAGCGGCAAGGGGAAAGATTGCCGACAGCACCGGAAAAATACTCAACACAAACGAACTGAATTGCAGCGTAAATCTCCAGAAAGCCTCACTCCCCGCCGGAACGGAAAACGAGGTGATCTACCGTATCCTCACTATCCTTATAGAAAACGGAGAGGAATGGAACGAGTCGCTGCCGATAACCAAGACCCAGCCATATCAGTTTGAAAAGGACAGGGAAAACGCAGTGGACTCCCTCAAGACCCGAATGGGACTCGGCGTTTATGCAACCGTCGAAAACTGCATGAACGCGCTGTACAAAACCTACGATATCTCCGATAAGTACGAAGAGCCGATGCGCAGGTACATCGCCGGAGTTCGCTATGAAATGTCCCTCAAGGACTTCAACTACAAAAACAAATTCGAGCTTGCCTCCGGAATTTCCAGCGATACAGTGCTGGAATTAAAGGAGCTGTCCGCGCTCATGGCAGGCATGGAGATCTCCGAGGGCTGGAACAGGCTTTATCTCGACGGAACTACCGCGCCGCATATCCGCGGTACTGTCGGGGCTATCTCCGCAGAAAAGTACGCAGAACTCAAGAGCGCCGGCTATACCATGAACGACATTATCGGCACATCGGGAATTGAGCTTGCACTTGAAAGCACTCTTCGCGGCGAGCGCGGTATCCGAGAGATCACCCGAAACAGTGACGGAGTGAAGATCTCCGACGAGATCATCAAACAGCCCCAGTCGGGTAATTCCGTAATGCTCACAATCGACTCCAAGTTCCAGAACATGGTGGAGCAGATCGTGCAGTACCAGATGGACTTCCTGCATTCGCCCTACTACACCACCGCAATGGACGCAAACCTCCGCGGCAAGGATACTGAGGTAGGCTCAGCGGTAGTCCTGAACGTAAAGGACGGTTCGGTGCTTGCTATGGTTTCTCTGCCAAGCTATGACATCAACGATCTTGTGGAGAACTACGGCGCGGTGCTGAATGCGAAGAACTCTCCCCTGCTGAACCGGGCTATAAACGGCGAATACCGTCCCGGCTCAACATTCAAGACTATCACTGCCACCGCCGGACTTGCGGAGGGCGTGATAAATCCGTCCAGCACTATCTCCTGCGGCGGTAAATACACCTATTACGCCCCCAGCTACACGCCGGGCTGCACCGGAGTTCATGGCGCAATCACAGTACAGTACGGTCTGAAATACTCCTGCAACATCTTCTTCTACGAAACCGCTCGCCGGCTTGGGATAGATAAGCTTGCATACTGGGCTGAGCGGTTCGGAGTAGGACAGGATCTTGGATTTGAGCTGCCCATGTCCACCGGACGCATGACCTCGCCGGAGCTGTTCGACAGGCTGGGTCTGGAATGGAACGCCAGCGACACCATTCAGGCGGGAATAGGTCAGTCGGAAACGCTGCTCACTCCCCTGCACCTCGCAACGCAGGCTATGACTATCGCAAACAACGGCGTGCGCTATCGTCCGCATATTGTAAAGGCGATATACAACTATGACTTCACCGAGCTTATCGAGGAAATACAGCCGGAGATCATGGAGAATATTTCCGGAATGGACGATGTTTTTGCCGAAGTAAAGGCGGGAATGAAGCGGGTAAGCGAAAACGCGAACTTCCTTATGGAGGGCGGCTGGTACAACATATACGACTTCAAGGGAATAGGCAAGGAGAATGTCTGCACCAAGACCGGTACTCCGGAGGTCATTGCAATGACAAAGTTCAACTCCACGATCGTGGGATTTTATCCTGCCGACGACCCGGAGATCGCGTTCGGAGTATGTATGGAGAACAGCGAATACAGCCGTCATGTTGCCTGCAACATAATCTCCGCCTATATCACCGGAGAATTCAACCCGGTATATGACGAGGAGGGCAACGCGGTATATCCTCTCGGCGAGCCGCGAAAGACCAGCACCGCTGAATATACTTAATGCCGCACTGATCTCAGTGCGGCATTAAGACCGGCGAAAAAGTCCCTAAAGGGACTTTCTCGCCGAACATCCGCACTGCCCGCACTCACTGACAGCAAAGCTGTCAGTTCGCACAGTTGTGCGGATAGAAGTGTTTTTTGCCCCGGCAGAGCTGGGGCAAAAAACGGA
>JAGAJA010000007.1 GCA_017829075.1 Oscillospiraceae bacterium
AAGGAAAAGATTTGCTGAAAGACAGTACCGATATCTAGGAAAAGAAACGCAGGCGTACTGTATGTACGTCAAGTTTCTTTGACGACGATAGCGGTGCTGGATTTCTGCAAAGATTTCCTGAATTTAAATGGTTATTAGTATGAATATATAGATCACCTGTGAAGAGTGAAAATACGGTGAAAATGACGGAATTCCAGTATGTGGCGCTTGACATTAAAGGCTGATATGATGTATAATAAAAATGTACATTTCAGTCGATCAGAGGGATAGATATGAAAAATAACAAGAAAAATACGGTGGCATTGATCGTAATTTCAATGGCGCTGTGCGGTTTGTCAGGCTGCTCCAGCTCTGAAAATGCCGGCAGCTCTGAAATTATTTCCGATGTATCCGACAAAGCTTCTCAGACGGACTCCGAAGTCGTAACGGAGGCTCAGTCCACAACCGAGGATCAGCCGCAGGAATCTCAGCCCGAAGCAGAAACTCCGGCGGAAGACGAGCGGTGGAATCCGCAGGTAACTCAGCGGCAGGTAATGACCGATGCAGGCAATATGTGCGGTGTGGCATTTTTAGGCTATATCGATCCGGACGCAGACAGCGCCGCCTGCCGGGAGATGTTCCTGAGCAGCGAATACGCGCAGGATTTTGATACCCTGACCGATATTTCAGATGAAAACTGCATAAGCACCGAGGGCGGAACGGATCTTTATCTGATAATTCCCGCCGATCCGGACTGCATGGTGACTGTTTACCGGTGGGATATGACAGAGGAAAACGACTTTATTGGAGAAGCCGGAGAGGTAATTCTGAGCAGCGGCTGCGGCGCTCCTTTCCTGCTGAAATGCAACCGCAGCGACATCATGCCGGATTCTCTGGTGGAGATCACCAACAGCAAGGGAGAAACCCTCCGCTGGAATCCTGCGATAAGCCTGAAAGACGGCAGGGTGGCGGCGGACGCTTCGGGAATGACGGTGTACGATTTTACGCGTTATTCCGGTGATATTGAAGCAGCCGAGTGAAAACACCGCTTTAAAACGTACAATGGCAAATGACAGAGGGGACGTATATGGGGAACACAAAATTGATGAAAAAGCTTATGCGCAGCGCATGTGCAGCGGTGACTGCAATTACCGTGGCTGCCGCTCCGGTGTTCGGAAGCGGAATGGGCGCATTCGCTGACACAAAGGACTACGATCAGGAGATAGCCGCGCTTGAGGAAAAGGCTGAGAAGATCCAGAAGGAAAACGAAAAGCGCGAGCAGCAGATAGGGGATCTCAGCGACAGCGTAGCGGAAAACAAGGAGCAGATGGCTCTTATCGAGCAGCAGATAACCGGTATCAACGACGAGATCAGCACCTATGGTCAGCTCATCACCAAACAGCAGCAGAAGATCTCTGAAAAGGAGATCGAAATAGCTCAGATCGAGGAAAGCATTTCCGGCAAGGAAAAGGAGATACAGCAGAAGCAGGTGGAAATAGCCGGGCTTGAGCAGCAGAACAAGGAAAATCTTGAGAAGTTCAAGAAGCTTATCCGGGCGCTCAGCATGATGGATCCCTCCGACACTCTGCCGATCCTTGAAGGTTCGGACGATTGGTACAACTTCTTTACATATGTTGACGTTGTTCAGAATATAAGTAAGCAGAATCTGGATTTCATGAACAGTCTGCTGGACGACATTCATCATCAGGAGGATCTTATCTCCGGTCTGGAAACGGATATCGCCAAGCTGAACGCAGACAAGGCTGATCTGCTCGACAAGAAAACCGACCTTGAAAATGAGCTTTCCAGTCTGGAAGACAAAAAGGCGGAAGTACAGCAGATAGCAAACGAGCGTACCGATGATCTCAACGCGCTGAGCTACAACAACACCACGCTTCAGAATCAGATGTATCAGATTCAAAGCGAGATCAACGCTTCCAACGAGGACGTTGAGGCGATAAATCAGGCGATAAAGGATCTTATCCGGGCAAAGCAGGCTGAAAACAGCGGCGGCACGGTGTACAGCTCGGATGGATTCAGATGGCCGCTTGACAGCAACCTCACCTACATAACCACCTATTTCGGCTATGACGCATGGCGCGGCGGCAATCATTACGGTATCGACGTCGGCAATGCGGGTATCGGAGGAAAGAATATCTACGCGGCGCAGGGAGGCACTGTCATCACCGCCTATAATGACGGAGGCTGGCACGGCGGCTTCGGAAACTATGTCATCATCGACCACGGCGGCGGACTTTCTACGGTTTACGCTCATTGCAGCGCGACAACGGTTTATGTCGGTCAGGAGGTAAGCAAGGGCGATGTCATTGGCTATGTCGGCACCACCGGCTGGTCTACCGGAAATCACCTGCACTTTGAGACCCGTGTGAACGGAACGGCGGTAGATCCGTTCAGCTATTCTTACGAATATGTTTAATAATTGAGATTTCCCACCGGGGCAGCTTTTCGGAGCTGCCCCGGTTTTTTGCAGTAATTTGCACCTCCTGTCGGCTTATATTGTTGATGGACGGCAAAGCCGTACTAATACTAATAACCATTTAAACTCAGGAAATCTTTGCAGAAATCCAGCACTGCTATCGTCGTCAAAGAAACTTGACGTACATACAGTACGCCTGCGTTTCTTTTCCTAGGGACACGCTGATTAAAGCGAAGCGTATCAAAATCAG
>JAGAJA010000068.1 GCA_017829075.1 Oscillospiraceae bacterium
GGTACTTGAGCTTTTTGTCCAAGCCTATAATGCTTTTGGTGTTGCTAAAATGAACTTTCGGAAAAATAGAAATCCAAATTCTCGCGAATTGCCGTTTTCAGTTCTTGACTTTTTATAATATGCGCAGTGTGTCCACACCTGATTTTTTTCCTTCCTTGACATCGTAACCACGCACTCAACGTGCCGCGTAAACGGGAACATATCAAACGGCTGAATATCCTCCACCCGGTAATCCTTGATCAGAGTTTTTATGTCCCTAGCCAGAGTTGCGGGATTGCAGGAGATATACACAATGCGCTTCGGCTTTATCACCGTCAGCGCCCTCAGGAATTTCCGGTCGGCTCCGGAGCGCGCAGGATCCATTAATACCGTGTCAAAAAAAGTACCGTTTACAGCGCGTTCCCTCAGATATTCTCCGGCGTCGCCGCGATTAAAGGATATGCCGCGGGTGATGCCGTTGAGCTTGCAGTTCTGAACTGCGTCCCGCACCGCCGCCGCGTTGTATTCTATTCCCTGAACGCTCTTCACATGATCGGAGGCAATTATCCCGATAGTTCCTGTACCGCTGTACGCGTCAAGGATATTGTCCTCCTTCGTAAGCTGCGCAGCGTTGATCGCATAGTCGTACAGCCGTTCCGCCTGAATCGGATTTACCTGATAGAACGACTGCGGAGAGATACGGAATTTCTTTCCGCAGATCTCGTCCGTAATATATCCGCTGCCGTACAGCACCTCGCTGTGCTCGCCGAGGGTCAGGAAATCAGGACTGCGATTTACTGAAAAAGTCACCGAGGCAATGTCCGGGAATTTCTTTACCAGCGCGGCGGTGAAATCCCGCTTCTTCGGGAACATAGAGGAAGAACCCACCAGAGTCACGAGAATTTCTCCGGTCTTTCTGCCGATCCGCACCAGAACGTGCTTTAAAAATCCACGGTCTGTGCCGGGATTCCACGGCTGGAGCCTGAACGAGCGCATAAGCTCCCGTATGCCGATAATAATTTCATCGGCGCGAGGGTGATTTATCATGCAGCGGTCTATGCCGACGATACCGTTTCTTGAGGACTGATATACTCCCGAAATTATCCTGCCGCTCCGGTCGCTGCGGAATACCGCTTGAACCTTGCAGCGATAGCCGATTGGATTTTCCATCGGAATGATCGGGTTCACCGGGCAGTATTCTCCCAAAAGTCCGGTCACGTCTTTCTGCTTCCATTCAAGCTGCTGTTCATAGCTCAGATTTGAAAGTTGACAGCCGCTGCACCTTTTTGCAGCGGAGCATTTCATGTTTTCCATTATACCTTTACTTTCTCCGTCATTTCCTTAAGTCTTGACGCCTGTGAATCAAGCTCCACTGCGGCAGCGGCGCTCTCTTCGGCGTTCGCCGCAGAAGCTGTGACATATCGAGAGATCTGACCGGTCTTTTCGGTAATAGACGCCATGTGCAGGGTCTGCTGAGCGGAGGAAGCAGCTATTTCACTGATGATCCTGTCTACCTCAGCGGTCTGGTCAAGTACGCTGCGCAGGGTTTCCGCTGTATCTCCCGCAAGCTGGTGTCCGTTTTCGATTGCCTGAGCGCTTTCCTGAATAAGCGAAGTGGTCTTTCCGGAGGCTTCCGCGCTCTTTCCGGCGAGGTTGCGTACCTCCTCTGCCACGACTGCGAAGCCCTTTCCGGCATCTCCCGCTCTTGCCGCTTCAATAGAAGCGTTCAGCGCAAGAATATTGGTCTGGAATGCGATATCCTCAATGGTCTTGTTGATTTCTTGGATCTTTTCAGAAGTGCTGCGTATCTCCTCCATTGCGTCAAGAAGCTCCTGCATCTGGGAGTTTCCACTTTCTGCGGAGCGTGAGGTGCTTGCAGATACCTCCTTTGCGCTTTCAGTAAGCTGAACATTTTTGGAGATTATCTCGTCCGCGCCTGCGACTGCGCCGGAGATATCATCGACAAGCGCGGTCTGGAGGGACGCGCCCTCTGCAAGGCTGTTTGCCCCCTGAGAAACATTCTCTGCGCCGCTGAACACCGAACCTGCTGCGTCTGAGATCGCGCTGAAAATGCTGCCAAGCTTGGTCTGTATCTCGTTCAATGAATTCTTTATCGGCGCAAAGTCCCCGGCATAGTCGAGGGTGACGCTTCTGCGGAAATCTCCCTGAGCCATTTCACCAAGATGCTGGGAAATATCCTCGACATAGGCTTTCATCGCGCCGTTTGTCTGTTCGATAATACGGCAGACCGCTCCTATCTCATCGTCTGCGTTATAGCTGAACGAAACAGAAAGATCACCTCTTGTCATTTTCTCCGCCGCAGAAGATACCGCTGCAAGCGGTCTGAAGCAGCCCTTTACAATAAAAGCACAGATTACGCTTGCGGCTGCGATTATTACCGGAATGAGAACGCCGAAAACAATGACGATATTTGTGACATCGCGGTACAGATCGGAGCTGTTCATTGCGAAGTTCAGCGTCCAGCCGGCGGAGGGGATCTCCGCTGAAATAACGAATTTTGAAATTCCGTCGTAATCCACAAGCGTGCAGGAGTAAACTCCATCGGAGGTCTGTCCGGCGGTCGGATTTGTGTAGGTCGAGGAGTACTGGGTGAAATGCTCGGCTTCCGTTTCGTCAACGTAGGGCATAAGCTCCTCGCTGCGGTGAATGATGATATTCCCGGAGCTGTCCGTCAGCACCGGATAGCCGTTTTCTGTGAAGCTAAGCTCCGATGTGATGCTCTGGATCTCTGTAATGAACATATCTGCCGCAACAACGCAGGTGACTTCGCCGTTTCTGCGAATTGCTTTCGCTACCGTAATGACGATCTCTCCGGTGGAAACGTCGATATACGGCGCGGTAATAATCGGCTGGTCGGCTGCCGCAGCGTCCAGATACCACTGGCGCTCATAAATTATGTAGTCCGCATCGGGAACCCAGCCGTCAGAGAAAGAGGAATAGTTGTCCGGACAGCCGATGTATATTGCGTACATCTCCGGCATACGGTTGATCGAGTCCGCAAGGTAGGTGTACATTCCGTCACGGTTGTCAGTGTCCAGCTTCTGATAGAATATCTCATCTGCGATATCGGATACGCGCTGGGATTCCTTTTGCAGCCATGCGTCGATCTGGTGAGAGAAGTCCTTAACGGTGGCTCCTGCCGTTTCAGTGATGTGACCGCTTGAGGTGTTTGCCATGAAGATGCAGCCTACCGCAGCGGTGAAAATAAGTGTAACGGAGAGAAGTATGACTGTTGTAACTGTGATTTTGGCTTTTAAAGAGAGCTTTTTCATAACTGAGAAATTCCTTTCAGGGGGAACAGATTATAGTATTTTAATTATATCATGTTCATTCGCCTTTGTAAATAGAATATAGTCAAAAAAGGGCGATTTCTCACAAAATACTTACAGAAAGCCCCCGCTTTTATTCCTAAGCGGGGGCTGAATATTCTGTCTGGTAGTATGGAGAGCCGAATCCCTTAGTCGATCTTAAGCAGATCCTCCACCTTTACTGAGAAAACCTTAGCAAGTGAAATGATCTCAATATCGGTAACAAACCGCTGACCTGATTCAATACGCTGAACAGCGTTCTTGTCGATGTCGAGATTGATCACCTGAAGTCTGTCTGCAAGCTCTCTCTGCGAGATTTTCAGCGCTTTGCGCAGCTTTGCAACATTAATTCCGCAGATATTATTTCTGCCGTCTTTAGTACGGTTGCTGAACATGAGGAAACTCCTTTGTCATAAAAATAAGTTATGTGAAATTGTCGAATGTAAAAAAGCATTACACCTAATATTATTTTACAATATGTCCGGGGTATTAGTGACATTTAACAGAAATCAAATGCACAAATTTTCACAAGCAATTACAATATCTGTAAAAAATGTGATAATTGACGTGAATTGGTGTTCATCAACGGAAGAAAATGACCTTTAATTAATTTCAAATTGTTGATAATATACAATGATAGCGATATAAATTCGTTAATTATTATATATTATTCTCGCTTAGTAAGGGCAATTCTTTCCTCTGATAATTATATTATATCCAAGCAATTGTGAAAAATGCCTAAAGAAAACATCTTTTTTTCGGCAGTACTTTATATAATGGTTGACATAAGGGCAATAATATGGTAAAATAAAATATCATTAGCAATGAATATCCGTACAGGATCAATTGATATAAAACGATAAATTGCAGTCTGACTGTTCCGATAGCTTTTCCTGAAAAGGAGGTTTATTTTGAAGGTAAATTGGAATAAAAAATACACTACGATCGCTGTGTATTCCCTGATAGTGATTGCAGTAGCGGTTCTTTTTGTGGTGTTTGTATTCAAATTCGATTCTTTCGCAAAGGGCTTTTCATGGATAGGGGATGTTGCCGCTCCGCTTATCTGTGGTATTGTGATCGCGTATATCGTAAATCCGCTCATGATGTGGATTGAGCGCACTTTTTTCAAAAAACTGACGAACGATCCGCCTCCAGAAAAGGGCATCGTCTTGAAGAAGCTGTCGGACTCAAAGGTAGGCTCCAGCTCTGTTGTAAAATCTCTTGAGAAACATTCCGCAAGTATGGAAAAGAAGCAGCGCCGCCGCAGGTTAGCGGCAAGGGCGCTTTCGGTGTCCATAGCGTATATTCTGGTTATAGCGATCATTGCGGGTATCTGTGTTGCAATAGTCCCCAGCGTTGCGACAAGCGTTGTTGACCTCGCGGATCAGATGCCGGGCTATATCAATAAGCTGGACGCATTTCTTCAGGAGTTTTTCGCTAACAATCCCCAGATAGCTGGTCTTATTTCTGACGGCTTCACGGAAATAGATTCAATTTTACAGAAGATCTCAGACATGATGGAGCCTATGGCGGGGGACATCATCGGCAGCGTATCTAACGGAGTGCTGAAATTTGCCGCCGGACTGCTGACCGGACTTAAAAATGTTGTGATCGGTATGATCATCGGAATTTATCTGCTGTTCAACAAGGAACGTATGCTGGCGCAGTTAAAGAAGATTCTGTTTGCATTCTTTAAGAACAGCATATGCCAGAGGATATTTTATGTCGCCGGTAAGAGCAACGCGATTTTCAAGAATTATGTCGTTTCAAATCTGCTGGATTCTCTGATCGTTTTTGCCGCAATGTCTATCGGCATGGTGGCAATGGGAATGCCCTATCCACTCCTGCTGGCAGTGGTCTGCGGAGTTACCAATCTTATCCCGTTTTTCGGCCCGTTCATCGGAGCTATACCCTGCGGACTTATCATACTTCTGGTGGATCCGGTGAAGGTTATCTGGTTCGGTCTGTTTGTGCTGATTCTTCAGCAGATAGACGGAAATGTCATCAAGCCGCATCTGTTTGGAGAATCAATGGGACTTCCGGCGGTATGGGTGCTTGTTTCGATCACGATAGGCGGCGGTTTGTTCGGAATACTCGGAATGCTGCTTGGAGTGCCGGTTTTTGCGGTCATTTATCTTCTGTTTGCGGAGTTCGTTTCCGCAAAGCTCAAAAAGAAGAAGATGCCGGACAAGACCGGGGATTATTCGGGAGATACCTCTTTGTTCCTTGACGGATACGAAACGGACGATTTCCCGGAGGAAGCTTCCTCGCAGCCAGCGCCGGAAAAGAATTCCGGCAAGGAATGAATGGCTTAGAAAGCGTTGATTCTCAAAACGGCGCGGATCGTTGGTTCCGCGCTCAGACCGTCGAAAAAGTCCCTAAAGGGACTTTCTCGCCGAACATCCGCCCTGCGCGCGTAAGGCATAAGGCGTAAGCCGTTGCCAGTACACTTGTGCGGATAGAAGTGTTTTTTGCCCCGGCAGAGCTGGGGCAAAAAACGGATTTCAAAAGCCCGCTTCGCGGGCAAAACTGATTTTTTCGACAAGCTGGGCGCGGATCTTTGGTTCCGCGCTGTTTTTCTTTAAAATTATTTTATACAGGTATTGAAGTTTTGCGGTTGATATGATATAATATATATTAACTAAGAACTTCAGTTCTCAAAAAATGTATATATTTATCAAAAGAGAGTGCGCTGCGATTTATTGCAGTCTGATCAGGGGAAAATACGGAAACGGTGGTGGAGATATGGCATTTGATTCCGACTATGCAGAAAAAGTAAACAATGCGCGGGAGGATTACCGCAGAAACGATAGTGAGATGCGTATGAATGCCGACGGAGCGCAGCAGGAAACAAAAAAACAGGATAAGTCCGGCCCCGAAATAAAAAAAGAAGCGGTCGATGGTTCGGTTGAGATATCGTTTGATCCGGAGGGCATGACGGCAAATATGATCCTGCATAGACCCTATAACGGAGGTAAGCCGATCTCCCCGGCGCTTGTCATGCTGGAACTGTCCAGAAAGGGCATAACCACCGGTATTGACGAGATTGATATTAAAGATATGGTCGAGGGTAAGGTGTACGATATGCCGATATGCGTTGCGCGGGCTATTCCGCCAAAGAACGGCGAAAACGGCGCTATCGCATACCGCTATGAGAAAAAGCGCGTCCCGAAGCCAAAGCATAATGAATTCGGCATTGCGGATTTCCGTGAGCTTAACCTTATCGTTCCGATAAGAAAGGGAGATATCATTGCGGATATAACTCCCCCTACCCCCGGAGAGCCGGGAATTAATATCTTCGGCAGGGCGATAAAGCCTGAGCCGGGTAAAATGCCCAATGTCACTGTCGGCAAGAATACCCTGATAACCGCCGACGGAAAGCACATCGTTTCCGCTTGCGACGGACATATTATGTACGGCACCGGCTGCTTTAATGTCGAGGACAAGGTGACGGTTAAAGCCGATGTTGACCTGTCTATCGGAAACATTGATTTCTTCGGGGACATACATATCAAGGGCAACATCATGGAGGGTTTCACCGTTAAAGCGGGAAAGAACCTCCGTATCGAGGGCACGGCGTTCAGCGCGGATATCTCCGCCGGAGGAAATATCGTAATAAACGGAGGCGCGATAAACTCCAACATAAACTGCGGCGGCGACGCTTCTATCGGCTTCTGCGAGAACAGCAAGATCACCGCTCAGGGCAGTGTGGAATCCTCGCAGTTCGCGTTCTGTGATATTTTCTGCTACGGCGAGCTTATTGCAAAGGGAAAAACCGGCGTCATTGCCGGAGGAAAAGTCACCTGCATGAAGAATATCACCGCCGGGATCATCGGCTCTGAAAAATACACCGCCACTGAAATAAATATCGGCGACGGCTCTGTTATCTGCGCAAGAAAGCGCGAAGCGGAGGCGGAGCTTAGCGTAGTGAACAACATCTATGAGCAGTCGATGAAGAATGTGAACTTCCTGAAGCTCCGGAAAAACCGGCAGGGCGGCAGGCTCACCGATGTACAGGCGAAGCAGATGAAAACGGAAACCCAGAACAAGGTGTTCTACTCCGTCCGGAGAAAGGAACTTGAGGAGCAGATCGCCCAGCTTGAGGCGGATCTTCAGCATCGTGACGATCTGTGCGCAATCGTGAACGGAACGATTTATCCGGGCAGCAAGTTCTGCATTAATTACCTGTCGCTGGACGTGACAGAGGTGAACACTCATTCAAAGGTATGTATTATTGACGACACCGTTCAGGTGGTTCCGCTATAAATTTTGATCCGCTCCGCACTGCGTGGGCGGATTAAAACGGAAGCGGAATGTAAACGATTTTACGGAGCATATGCAATATGACTGACAAGAGCCTGATACGCACTTACAGCGGTATTTTTTTCTCGCCGCTGAAGCCCTCTCCGGAGGATATCTGCCCGGAGGACATAGCCCACGCGCTGTCGTTTATGTGCAGGGCAAACGGGCATTTCCGCTGCTTCTATTCTGTGGGGCAGCATTGCCTTGCCTGCGAAGCGGAGGCTCATGCGGCGGGACTGACCCGGGAAACAAGGCTCGCCTGCCTGCTTCATGACGCGAGCGAAGCCTATATCTCTGACATAACCCGACCTGTGAAGTTGGGACTTCCGGAATACCGGGTCATCGAGAAACGGCTTCAGGATACGATCTATCGGCGATTCGGGATAAACCCGGAGAATGAGGAAATAATGCGGGAGGTGTCGCGGATAGACGATACCATGCTGTATTATGAGTTCCTGGAGCTTGGAGGGCACGCGCTTTTTGATGAAGCCCCGCCGAAGCTGACCGCGCCGGAGTTCGTGTGTGTTCCGTTTGAAGAAACCGAACGGCAGTTCATGACTGTGTTACATAATCTATTTACGGAGGAAGTATAATGACCGCAAAGAATATACTGTTCAACGACAACTGGCGGTTCTGCCTGTGCAAGCCCGGAACGGAGCTTTCCGAGCTGCCGGGGAAGCATTGGTACAACGTGGAGATACCTCACGACTGGCTTATCGGCGACACCTCACGGCTTTATGAAACCGGAGAGGGCTGGTACAAGCGCACGCTTTCATGCACTCCCGAAATGCTGTCCGGCAGAGTGCTGCTGAATTTCGACGGCGTATATTTCAACTCGACTGTATTTGTGAACGGAAAGGAAGCCGGGAGCTGGACTTACGGCTATTCCGCGTTTGAGTTTGATATAACCGACCTGCTTCAGGAGGGTGATAACGAGATACTTGTGAGAGTTCTGCACGAAAGTCCCAATACCCGGTGGTATTCCGGCGCGGGTATTTTCCGCGACGTTACGCTGAAGCTGCGCCCGCAGACCTATATCCGCACCAACGGAGTTTACATTCACTCCGAGCCTCAGCCGAACGGTGTATGGCAGACGGAGATCGAAACGGACGTTGTCGGAGAACCTGAGAATATCACGATGATACTGGAGGTCATCGACCCGTTCGGAATCTCCACGGCTGGCTATAAGCTGAATGCGTCATTCGGCGGCGGTGTGGAGGGCTTTTCCACCAGCTTTGTGAATAATCACCCTCATTTGTGGAATACCGACGACCCGATGCTGTACACGCTGAAAATAAGCCTTTACAGCGGTGAGGAGCTTCTGGACTGCGTGAGCGAGGTGTTCGGCTACCGGAAGATAGATTTCCTGCCGGACAGAGGCTTCCTGCTTAACGGAGAGCCGATAAAAATGCACGGAGTTTGTTTGCATCACGATCTTGGCGCGCTTGGCTCAGCAATGAACACCGCCGCGCTCAGCCGGCAGCTCCGCATTATGAAGGAAATGGGCGTAAATGCGATACGCACCTCTCATAATATGCCGTCCCGCCTGCTTATCCAGATGTGCGATGAAATGGGACTGCTAGTGGACGATGAGGCATTCGATATGTGGGAGAAGCCCAAGACCGAGTTCGACAACCACCGCTTCTTCATTGAACACGCGGAGCGAGATGTCAGAAGCTGGGTGGAGCGTGACAGGAACCACCCCTGCGTGGTGATGTGGAGCATTGGCAACGAGATCAACGACACGATAGACCCCCACGGGCTGGATATCGCGAAGCGGCTGACGGAATACGTCCTGAAATACGACCCGAAGGGCAATGCAAAGCCCACTATTGCGTCAAACTACATGGGTGACGCTAACGCGCAGAAGTGCTCTGACGTGGTGAAGCTGGCGGGCTATAATTACACGGAATATCTCTACAACGAGCACCACGAGAAATACCCCGACTGGGTGATCTATGGAAGCGAAACCTCGTCCGCAGTGCGTTCCCGCGGGATATATCATTTCCCGGCGGATCTGCCGCTGCTCACCGGGATAGACTATCAGTGCTCCTCTTTGGACAACAGCGTGGTGGGCTGGGGTGCCTCCGCCAGAAAGGCATGGCGGCTTGACCGGGACTGCGATTTCTGCTTCGGTCAGTTTGTCTGGACAGGGTTTGACTATATCGGCGAGCCTACCCCCTACAATACCAAGAATAGCTATTTCGGAATTGTAGACACCGCAGGATTTCCAAAGGATATTTACTATTTCTACCAGAGCGTATGGCGCGACCCGAAGCAGAAAAAGGTTCTGCATATAGTTCCCTCATACTGGGATTTCATGCCGGGAGAGCCTGTTGACGTGCTGATTTACAGCAACGCGAGCCGGGTGGAGCTTTCGCTTAACGGAAAGCCCATTGGCAGCCATGTCATGAACCTTGAGCGGGACAGCGAGATGCGGGCGCATTTCGTTGTACCCTATGAGCCGGGAACGCTGTATGCAGTGGGCTATTCCGAAACCGGAGAGGTAGTTTCTCAGCAGGAGCTGACAACTCCTTCCGACCCGTCGGCAGTTGTGATGAAGTCCGATAGGGAGCAGCTTTGGGCTGACGGCAGGGATATCGCGTTTGTGGAGATATCCGTTGCCGACAGGGACGGTATCGAGGTCGGAAACGCCCGCAATCGTATCAAAGTCGAGGTTTCCGGAGCGGCAAGGCTTGTGGGACTTGACAACGGCGATTCCACCGATTACGACAGCTACAAGGGCGACAACCGCAGGCTGTTTTCCGGCAAGCTGCTTGCAATGATACAGAGTACCCTTGAGCCGGGAGATATCACGATCCGTGCCTATTCCGAGGGGCTTGAAGCCGCGGAGCTGCGCCTTTCCTCCGAGGACTGCGGCAATCCGCAGGGAGTGAGCGTGGTTACAGAAAACGCATTCACGGCGGTGAAAACCGAATACACTTCGGAGATCCCTGCGAGAAAGCTTGTTCCGGTGATCGAGGGCGGCTGCGAGCTGAATGCCGACCGGAGGACTGCCGAGATCTGCGTGAAGCTGCTGCCGGAGGGCTGCACCTATAACGATATTAAGTGGAGCGTTGTCCGCAGGAACGGCGTGGAGATAAACCTTGCCGAGGTAGACTGGGACGGCGAAAAAGCGACTGTCACCGCAAAGGGCGACGGCGAGTTCTATGTCCGGGCAATGGTTTACAACGGCGCGGAGCACCCGCAGATAATCACGGATATTCCGTTCAGGGCAGAGGGGCTTGGAGCGGCGGTAAAGGACGCTTACAGCTTCATTTCCGCAAGCACTCTTGACAGCTCCAACGTTCCCACAAATCTGATTGAGGACGGCGCGATCTCTCAGTTTGAGGGACGCACGATCATGACCTATAACGATGTGGACTTCGGAAAAACCGGAACTCAGGCGATATCTCTCAGTATCGGAACCTGCTTTGATATGCCGGTGGAGGTCTGGGACGGAACTCCCGATGACGGAAAGCTGCTGTGCAGCGTTCAGTTTGTGAACAACGGTCACTGGTGCGGCTTTGAGGGGCAGGATTTCCCGCTTTCCGAGCGGCTCACCGGGGTGCATGATATCAGCGTTGTTATAGATCAGCGGGTCATTTTCGGCGGATTTGTGTTCCAGCAGATAAACCGCGCCTATGACGAGAACTGGACTGGCGAAGCGGACAGCGTTTACGGCGATGATTACAGGATCACCGGCAGAAGCGTTACCAATATCGGAAACAACGTAATCATCAATTACGAGGGGCTGGATTTCGGCGAGAGCGGCGCAAAGCATCTCATCATCAGCGGCGCTACCGCAAACAAGGTGAATTCGGTGCAGCTCAGATATACCCCCGCCGGCGGTGAGCAAAAGACCGTACTGCTTGATTTCACGCAGGACGGCGGACGTGAGCAGAGCTTTGACATTCCGGAAATAACCGGAGTGAACGACGTAAGCTTTGTATTCATGCCCGGTTCAAAATTCGATTTTGACTGGTTCAGATTTATATGAGTCACGACCCGCCGCGCTGTCTGAATGAGGACTGCGCGGCGGTTTTCTTCAATTGTAACCAAATTGTAAGAATATTGTAACCGAATTGCTATTGAATTTTTGTGCCGACTTGTTGTATAATAATGATAGAATACTGACAAGTTTGAGTTATTCCGGAATAAAGGGCGGTGTCTGAATGAAGAACAATATAATACTTATCCTAGTTGTAACCATTATCAGCATTGCTGTTATAGTAATAAGTATTGCCGTCAGCGTGGGGAATGGCGGCGGGGAAAGCAGTTCTCCCTCCGGTGAGAGCGTGTCTGAAGTCATCTCAACGCCGACGACGCCTACCGCCCCAGAGCCTGAAAGCTCCGCTCCGGAAACAACGACCTCACAGACCGAGAGCCTGCCGCCAAGCGAGCCGGAAAGAGTGACCGACGAGCAGACCGCCGGGGACATCATAGCGCTTGCCAGATCCCTTATTGGCACAGAGTTTGCCGAGGGAGGCGACACCCCGGAAGAGGGCTTCGACAACAGCGGTTTTATTTACTATGTCCTGCGGGAGAATGGCTATATAACCTGTCCGAGAGGAGTTTCAGCGCAGTCGGAAATGGGCGCGGCGCTTGAATACGACCAGCTAAAGCCCGGAGATCTGGTGTTCTTCTCAGAAAGCGGAGCGTTTGCGGAGTTCGGCGGAATTTACGCAGGGGACGGTATCATGATCGCCTGCCTTATGCCGGGAACTCAGGTCAAGGAGGTCAATATCACCACCAGCTATTACACCGCTCACTTCTATCGCGGGGTAGTTATTGCTTGACAAATCAGAGCCGTACTTCTTTTGGAGGTTACGGCTCTTTATTTTTGTGCAAAATGCCGATATAAATTATTGACTACCCCTCTTGAAAACGTTTACAAACTATGCTATAATTAAAATATCTTAATGAGCGCCGGGTGTGCGCTTATTTATTGTTACAGTCTTGAAAGGAAACAACTGACAATGGAACAGAAGATCTATTCAATTGAAATGGGCGCGGCAAAGTGCGCCGTAGACCTCGGCGACGGAAGCGAGAGAGGAGAGTATGTTAATCAGGACTATATCCTCCACAAAATGGGCAGACCTCACCGTGCGATAAGCCTGATGTACTGCTATTATCCGCTGGACAAGACATGGCCGGTCCGGGCAAGGGACGCTTTCGCAGATCAGGAGGTCAGCTTCCAGTGGGACTACCCCTATGACGATTATTTCACCTACAAGGGCGGTATCGGCGGAACCACAGACGGTGAGCCTTTCACCTGCATGAAGGACGTGCGCCGCCACGGTCAGGACGTAATTCTGACCCTCACAATTGACCCCAACCTCACCGACGAGTATCTCATCAAAATTGCGCAGGAGCTTCGCACCTACGGCAGAATGCAGCTCAGAATAAACCACGAGGCGACCGGAAACTGGTTCAGCTTCACCAAGCGTGCAAGCTATCAGCAGATCGCGGATTTCTATGTGCGCTTCCACAACATCATCAAAAAGGAAGCTCCCAACGTTTCCACGATCCTCTGCATCGGCGGCATCGAGCACCCGGAAAAGGGCGAGATCGAAATGGAGAAGGAGTTCGCAGACGCGGTAAGAGCTACCGATATCTGGTCTGTTGACAAGTACATGAGCCTTCACTGGGGCTGGCCCTATGATGTGGCAGACGTTGGCGGAACAAGCTTCAGCAGAAGCAAGGTAGCTGACACCTATAATCTCACCAAGCTTTCCCAGAAGCGCTACAAGGAGCTTTGCGGCGGCAAGGTAAAGCCCATGGTCATGAGCGAATTCAACGCAGACGGCGACGTTACCGGCCCGTATGATCAGGCGGCGATGATAAAGGAATTCTGCGATATGCTGAAGAACGACCCGGAGCAGGGGTGGTTCAGCGGATTTACATTCTATCAGTTCCGCGACCGTGGCAGACTGGGACTTGAGATCGAAGACCCGAACAACCCGGACGTAGGCATTGAGCAGCCTGCTCTCCAGACCTACAAGGAGATCATTCACGATGATTATTTCTATCCTGCGATAAATCAGGGCGCGGAGGTAACTCTCCCGGTCAAGCTCCGCTGGGGCGGAAGCGAGGACAGCACCGGAATTGCGATCCCGCTGCATTTCGATAAAAGCCCGGTTTTCTGCGAGGCAACCTTTGACGAGCCGCTGAACCTGATGATGGAGCTCAATGGCAAGTGGTTCTACAAGAGCCCTGAAGCCAAGACGATAGACTTCATGCCTGCATTCTATGAGAAGCCTCTTGACGGCGCGGCAGACCTTACTCTCAAGATATTCGCACCTCCTGCAAGCGGTGAGAACGACCCCTCTCAGGGCGACGACTGGCAGATGAATTACTACACCACTATCACCAAGCTGCCGAACATCAGAATTCGCTTTGCGCCGATCATTGAGGGATAAATTTGTGAATTGAGCATACAGGGACGGTATTTCCGCCCCTGTACTGTTTAAAATAAATAGATATGCAGCCTTTTTTTCATTTGCGCGGTATTAAGTATGCAGTCTGTATGTTTTCAGATTGTGGCAGTGTTTTTTGACTGAATTTTCCGGTTACAATTACCGCTTCTTTTTTCGCGCATAATGAGCAGAATATATCTTGCAGGAGCAGAACAGCGCCTGTTGACGAATATAAGCCAGCATATCTAAGGGAACGCTGATTAATTCAAATTCGCCCCGTTCAAACGAGCATACTCACGCGGCTGAATTTGATACGCTTCGCTTTAATCAGCGTGTCCCTAAGGCTTGAATTGATCCCGGATATCATGTATACTATACAAGCTGAGTACCGGAGGACAGATATGACAGAATACAGAACAGATTTCGATATGCTTGAGAAAGAACTTTCTCAGAAGCCGGTGGATCCCGGCAGACTTATAACAGAAGATCCGACGCCTAATACCCAGCGTTTGTGGGAGTTCCTGAGATCCTGCAAGGGAAAGAAATTCATTTCCGGACAGCAGTACCTCTGGGAGGACGAAAAGGAGGATCTGGTGTACTACAATGTCACCGGAAAGCTCCCGGCGATCCGGGGCTATGACTTCATGGGGATAAGCGGACTTGCGCGGGGCTACGACCAGATCGGCAGGGCGCTTGACTGGGCAAGGCGCACCGGCGGGATACTCACCATGTGCTGGCACTGGAACGCGCCGGACGATATGGAAAATATCGACAGGCTGTGTTCTTTTTACTACAAAACCACTCAGTACGACCACAAGACCAGCTTTGATATTATCCGCGCCATGCAGGAGGGAACTCCGGAGCACCGCTTTGTTATCGAGGAGATAGACATGGTGGCGGGAGCGCTGAAGATCTTTCAGCAGGCAGATATTCCGGTTATCTGGCGGCCGCTCCACGAGGCAAATGGAAACTGGTTCTGGTGGGGAAACCGCGGCGAGGAGAGTGTGCAGGCATACAAAAAGCTGTGGTACACGATCTTTGACAGATTCATGAATTATCACAAGCTGAAAAACCTCATCTGGGTATGGAACGGTCAGTCGCCGGAAATGGCGGTAAACCCTAACACCTTTGACATCGCCGGAGAGGATATCTACCCGGAACAGCCGACCCACGCATCTCAGATAGAGAAATTCCGCGAGGTAAGCGGCTACACCGCCGGGAAAATGATCACCCTGTCCGAGTGCGGAAGCATTCCCGACCCGGAGGAAATGCAGCGTGACGGCGCAGAGTGGCTGTGGTGGCTGCCGTGGTGGGGATCGTTCGTGTATGATACAGATGAACGGGGCAGGGCAGTGCTTGACGAAAACGGTATTCCGCGCCCCAATCCGAAATATATGGACGAAGCGTTCATGAAACGGGTGTTCAGCGATCCGAGGGTCGTGACACTTGAGGATCTACCGTGGTATGACCGGGAGAAGAAGCCGCTTCCCTATGCGCTGGATCACTGGCTGATGGGGAGAAACAAGTAAAAAGCACCGCTAAAACGGTGTTTTGTGGGAGAGATCCCAGAATATATATTAACAGTCCGGATATGCGCGGCGCGGAGGCAGTTCTTTTGAACGCCCCGCCGCCGTGTATATAACGATACTGATGTGTATGAAGGAAAGGAAAGAGTAAGATGAAGAGATTTTTAGCAACAGTAATTGCCCTGTCGGCGATCACCGCAGCCTTTACCGGCTGTTCAAGAAATAATAACAACAGCGGCTCAGAAAACAGCGGAGCTTCCACATCTGAGTCCTCTGCGGCGTCAGGAAGCGAAGCTTCCTCCGAAGCAAATTCCTCTGAGAATTCTTCTGAAGTATCCGCGGTTGAGCGCACTGCCGCTGATTTAGGCAACGCTGCATTCAACTGCGTTGAGTGGGTGTCAATGGAGCAGCTCACTGACGATCAGGCAGTCACGGATTATTTCGGAATAGACGTTTCCCTCTGCGATGATTACTATGTTTCTATGGCAATGATGAGCGTTCATCTCAATGAGATCATCGTTGTGAAGCCCAGCGCCGGCAATGAGGATACAGTCAGAGCGCAGCTTGACGAGCATTATGCCTATATCAGAGAGGGCGCGGCTTTCTATCCCGCTCAGGAGAAGTCCGCAGCCGGAGCAGTAATGGGTCATACCGATGACGGCTTCTATTATATCATTGTACACGAGATCGGTTCTCAGATCGCCGATGTAATGAACGCTTATCAGCCCGGTGAAGAGATCCCCAGACTGGAACTCCCGGCAGAGTCTGACACTTCCGCAGAGGAAGGTGCCTCCAACGAGGTAACTCCTGAATAAAGCAGAAAGACGATTATAAACATTAGAAAAGCTCCTCTTTGGGGGAGCTTTTTTCTGGTATTATCAATTAATACTGATCTGGTTATATACATATTACCATACGGGATATATAATATAAAGAAAAACGGTTTTAGCCGAAAAAGGAGATCACTATGGAGAACAAGGGAAATAATTCAACAAGGGACAAACTGCTCAAAATATGTATTACGGCTATGTTCGCGGCGCTTATCTGCGTTGCAACTATGCTGATACAGATTCCGTCGCCGTTGAACGGTTATGTTAATTTCGGAGATTGCTTTATACTTATTGCCGCTTGGGTGCTCGGCCCGGTTTACGGCTTTGCGGCAGGTGGAATAGGCTCTGCGCTTGCAGATCTGTTCACAGGCTATGTGCATTATGTTCCGGGTACATTCGTTATCAAGGGCTTGATCGCAGTGGCTGCGGCGCTTATCTGCAAGGCAATGCTGAACAAGTCACAGAAATTCGTGCTTCCCTCTTACATAGCAAGCGCGGCTGTCGGCGAGGTCATTATGGTAGGCGGGTATTACCTGTATGCGGCGCTGCTTCTCGGAAAGAGCTTCGCGGGCGCAGCCGCTTCTGTTCCGGGAAATCTGGTTCAGGGCGCATTCGGCATAATCTGCGGCGTTATCATTATCAGGATCATTGCAAAGACAAAGGTTCTGAGCCGCTTCGGAGCGTATGCAGTACAGTAAGCATATAATTAATATTTCGGGCGCAGTTAGGTAGCTGCGCCCGATTTTTTATTCATCAAATCCGTCCAGAAATGAGTGTATCCCGTACTGATCCTTATAGGACATGATCTTGTTCAGTTTTATCTTCTGAACGCTGTTGAAGATGTTCATTTCGATCTGAGGGTTGTCCTTTGCAAGCTCTGCGATAAGCTGCTTTATTTTAATCCGGGCGGAGCTGCTCTCCTTGTCGGGAAGTCTGCTGTTTTCCTCGGTAAAACGGCAGGCGCAGCGCAGGAATTCCAGACCGCAGTACCCGCACCAGTGTATTATCTCGCTCTCACGGATAAGATACATCGGACGTATGAGCTGCATTCCGGGGAAATGGGCGCTTTTGACCTTAGGCAGCATAGTTTCCACCTGACCGCCGTATATCATGCTCATGAGTATTGTTTCAATTACATCGTCAAAATGGTGTCCCAGCGCGATCTTGTTGCAGCCAAGCTCCTTTGCGCGGTTGTACAGGTGTCCACGGCGCATTTTTGAGCAGAGAAAGCAGGGGTTGTTCTTTACATTGTAAACCGAGCCGAAAATGTCTGTTTCAAAAACCTCTATGGGAATATTCATCAGCCGGGAGTTTTCTTCAATCCGGCGGCGGTTTTCCTTGCTGTATCCGGGATCCATCACAAGGAAATGCAGCTCCCATTCGATCCGGCTGTGCCGTCTATATAGCTGAAAAAGCTTCGCCATGAGCATTGAATCCTTGCCTCCGGAGATGCAGACTGCGATACTGTCGCCGGGATTTATCAGGCGGTATTGCTCCACAGCCATGGAGAATTTTTTCAGTATCTCCCGCGGAAAGGTTTTGGTGAGGCTCAGCTCAATTTCATCGTTGGTCATATGATCTCTCCTTTTTAGGGTTCAACTCATTATAAACCAAACCTCTGTATTTGTCAACAGAAAAACCGCAGACGAACGCCGCCTGCGGTTTAATTTATCTGTTTTTGGGGAGAGTGAGCGTGAAAGTCGAGCCGCAGCCTTCAACGCTGGAAACCGTTACGCTTCCTCCGTGAAGCGCAGCGCCATGCTTAACTATCGAAAGCCCAAGCCCCGTGCCGCCTATCGAACCGGGGGCGGAGTGGCTGCGGGAATGGCTCTTGTCGCAGCGGTAGAACCGCTCGAATATGCGGTCTGAGCTGTCGGCAGGAATACCTATTCCGGTGTCGGATACGGTGACTATAACATTGTCCGTGGTATCCTTAACCTCAATATCTGCTCTGCCGCCGGTCTTGTTGTATTTCACCGCGTTGTCCAGCAGGTTGTAAACAATTTCCTCAAGAACCGAGGGTATTCCGTTGATCTCTGACTTGTCGCCGGTGACGGATATAGTTACCCGCTTTTCATCGGCAGCGATCTGGAGACGTTCCGCTGCCACCTGCGCTAGCGTCAGTATATCCACGGTTTCCTCACGGTCGGTGAAGGAGTTCTCGTCAAGCTGTGAAAGCTTGATTATATCCTCGATGAGGGTGATCATTCTGCCGGCTTCGTCCCGGATATTCCGCGCAAATCCGGGGATATCCTCTGTTTTGACGATGCCTCCGACAAGCATATCTGAAATGCCATAAATCGTGGTAAGCGGCGTTTTCAGCTCGTGAGATACATTCGAGGTGAATTCCCGGCGCAGCTCCTCCCGGCTTTCCTTTTCGGTGATATCGAGAATTATGATCACCGTTCCGGTCACAGCGCCATCAGTGAATACCGGAGTGGCAATTACCTGATAGATCTTGTCGGAGAGGTGCAGAGCCACCTCGCAGCGTTTACCGGCAAGGGCAGTTTCCACCGCATTGCGGAAAGCCTCGCTGCGGTTGAGCACCAGAACGCTCCGGGAGTTTCCGCTGAAATCAGAGCCGAGCGCGCTCAGCGCCGCCTTGTTGTAGGAGAGCACTTCTGTGCGGCTGTCGGTTATGATGAAGCCCTCGCTCATGTTTTCGGTTATGAGGGCAAATTCCTTACGGCTGCGGGTAAGCTCGGCTATCTGCCGGTCTATCTCCCGGTTCTGGTCGCTGATACGGTGGAGCAGGGGAGCGATCTCTCCATAGCTTTCGCCTATATCGGGATTTTTGAGGTCGATATTGTTGATAGGCTTTACTATCGCGCGGGCGGCAAGCACCGCAGCCCCCAGCGACACCATAGCCGCTATCAGCACTACAAGAAGTATCTCCCACCACATACTGCCTATCCGCGCAATAACCGTGTCCATTGTGCCGGAAACGCGGACAACGCAGTCATAGCCTATTACTCTCGCGCAGTACACTGTCATTTCAGACATGGTGTAGCTTTCCCGGACGGCGGTTCCGGTGCCGGAGTTTCTTGCCTCGGCGACCTCCTCGCGGTTGAGGTGGTTTTCCATTTCGGAGATATCCGCCTTGTTGTCGAAGAGCACAGTGCCGTCTGCGTCAATGTAGGTTATTCTGTTCTCAAAGAAGCCGTGAATATCTGCGCTGAGATTTTTCAGGCTCTCTACGTCCGCTTCGGGGGTGGTGTTGTCCATTGTTGCCGCCAGAAGCATTGCCTGCTGTTCAAGCTGCTTCGTAAAAAGCCGCTGTTCATTTGTATAGGTCACGCCCAAGACCAGCGCAACCGCTGATAATATGGCGATCAGCGAAACGGCAAACGCTCCGCCGAATATCCTTTTTGTCATGTCCTATTCCTCTCAATGAATTATTTTCGCAATGAGAATGTATTTCATGAGTTGTCGATTGCCTTGTAGCCAACGCCGCGGACTGTTTCTATCATTCCGCCGCAGTCGCCCAGCTTTAGCCGGAGGGTGCGTATATGTACGTCAACAGTGCGGCTTTCCCCGTCAAAGTCATAGCCCCACACCCTTGAGATGATCTTTTCTCTGGAAAGCACAGTGCCGATATTGTCCAGCAGCAGACAGAGCAGCTCAAATTCCTTGAAGGTAAGCTGGACTTCTCTGCCGTTTACCTTGACGATATGCTTTGAGGTGTTGACATACAGTCCGCCGACGGAATATTCCTTTGCGGTCTGGGCGCTGGTGCGCCGCATGAGCGCCTTTATTCTTGAGATAAGCTCCATAGTGCCGAAGGGCTTTGCGATGTAGTCGTCAGCGCCGCTGTCCAGCCCGATGACCTTATCGTATTCCGAGCCTTTTGCGGTGAGCATAATCACCGGCAGGGCGGCATATTCGGGATTGGAACGCAGCTTCGCGAGGATAGAAAGCCCGTCCTCCTCCGGCAGCATTATATCAAGCAGCAGGACAGACGGAGCTTCCTCCCGGAGCGCCTCCCAGAATTCAGCGGGACGCTCAAAGCCCCTTGCCTCCAGCCCGGAATTGTTCAGCGCATAAAGTACAAAGTTCCTGATGTTCTGGTCGTCCTCAAGCATATAGATCATTTTGTTTGCTCTCCTTAATAATTAAATATGCGTACCTTTTCTCTCTCCGGTTATGGAGTAAAGCACCCATTCCGCAATATTTGTGGCATGGTCGGCAATTCTTTCAAGGTACTTTGCCGCCATGAGCAGATCCATGAAGTACTCGGCTTCCTCTGCGTCGCTCCTTACAAGCCGGATAAGCTCCTGCTTGACCTCGATGAACCGCGCGTCAACCTTGTCGTCGGCGTCGATAGCCGCCTGAGCCAGCTTCACGTCTTTCTTTACATAGGAATCAACGCTCATTGTCACCATGCTGATAGCTTCGTTAGCCATATCGGAAATATGAACCTTTGCGGCAAGATCAGTGGAATGCACAAATCCGGCGATCTCGGCGATATCCTGCGACTGGTCGGCGATACGCTCCATATCCGATATCATTTTCAGTGCGGAGGATACGCTGCGCAGATCCTTTGCCACGGGCTGCTGGTGCAGAAGCAGCTTCATGCAGAGCGCTTCTATATCATGCTCCAGATGATCGGTTTCCGTTTCGTTGTCGTTCACTTTGTCGATCATTTCTGCGGTTTTTTCGTCAAACAGCGCCTTTACTGCGCAGGCAATGCTTTCCTCGCACAATGCGCCCATTTTTATGAGCTGGATATTAAGCTGCTCAAGCTGCTCGTCAAATCGGTTTCTCATAGTATGTCCTCCTCGTTATCCGAAGCGTCCGGTTATGTAGTCCTCAGTTCTCTTATCCTGCGGATTGGAGAAGATCGCGTCGGTATCGGCATATTCTACGACCTCGCCCAGCAGGAAGAACGCAGTTTTGTCGGAAATACGCGCTGCCTGCTGCATATTATGAGTTACCATAACAATAGTATACTCCTTTTTCAGCTCAATTGCAAGGTCTTCTATCTTAGAAGTTGAGATCGGGTCGAGAGCAGAGGTCGGCTCGTCCATAAGCAGCACCTCCGGCTCGACCGCCAGCGCTCTTGCAATGCACAATCTCTGCTGCTGACCGCCGGAAAGTCCCAGCGCGGATTTTTTCAGCCTGTCCTTTACCTCGTCCCATATTGCTGCGTCCCGCAGGGATTTTTCAACGATGTCGTCCAGCTTCACCTTTGAGTGAATGCCGTGAGTTCTCGGCCCGAAAGCAATATTGTCATAAACGCTCATGGGGAACGGATTTGGCTTCTGGAATACCATTCCGACCCGCTTCCTGAGCAGGTTCACGTCCATTTTTCCGTAGATATCCTCGCCGTCCAGCAGAAATTCACCGGTAATGCGGCAGCCCTCCACAAGGTCGTTCATGCGGTTGAGGGATTTAAGCAGGGTGGATTTGCCGCAGCCGGAGGGGCCTATAAACGCGGTTATCTTGTTTTCGGGAATTTCCAGATTAATGCCTTTCAGAGCCTTGAAATCTCCGTAATACAGCTCTGCGTTCCTGATATCAAATTTCATAGGTTTATCCTTTCTTTTTGGAGATATGCCGCTCGATCAGATCTGAAACGAGGTTGATAACGAACGTCACAGCCAGCAGTACGACAGCCGAGGCAAACGCCTGATCGGTGTGAAGTCCCTCGTTGGACAGAATGTACATATGCACCGTAAGCGTTGCGGTGGAGCTTCCTGAGCCGATAAGCGCGCTTGGGAGATTATGTCCCGAACCGGAGGTGAATATCAGCGCCGCAGATTCGCCCACGATTCTGCCTATCGCAAGAATTACGCCGGACATTATGCCCGGAACGGCGGTGGGGAGGATTACTCGGAATACCGTGCGCATTTTTCCCGCGCCAAGACCGAAGCTGCCCTCGCGGTAGCTGTCCGGAACGGCGAGCAGCGCCTCCTCAGTGGTGCGGATTATCAGCGGAAGTATCATCATCGCGAGGGTGATAACGCCCGCCAGAATGCTGAACTGCCATTTCAGTGAAATGTTGAACATCAGAAATCCGAACAGACCGAAAACTATCGACGGAATACCGGACAGAGTTTCAGTGGTGACGCGGATCACTTTTACCAGCTTGTTCCCGCGCTTTGCGTATTCCACGAGGTACACCGCCGCGAATATCCCTATGGGAACTGCGAGAACGAGGGTCATTGCTGTCATGAGCAGAGTGTTGATTATTGCGGGGAGCATACTTAAGTTTTCAGTGGTGTATTCCCACGAAAACTGCTCCGCGCTGAGGTGGGGAACTCCGTTCACAAGAATATAGATGATGATGAAAACCAGCATTCCCACCGCAAAAACCGCGGCAAGCATAACTAATATCATCAGCAGCAGGGAAAGCGGGCTTCGCGCATATTGCCGCAGTCTTGCGCCGAGGGTGACGCGGTTGATGTATTCTTCGGGAGCGGAGGAATTGCCGCTCATAGCGGATTTTTCAGCAGCGTCTGTCATTAGTCTTTCCTCCTTTTAAGCACGGAAAAGCAGAGGTTGATGATGAGTATGAACACGAACAGCACGACTGCCGTTGCAATCAGTGCGTCCTGATGAAGTCCGGTAGCGTAGCCCATATCAATGACGATATTGGAGGTCATGGTGCGCACTCCGGAGGTTATGCTTTCCGGCAGGATCGTCTGGTTACCTGCCACAAGAACGACAGCCATAGTTTCGCCGATAGCGCGTCCAACTCCGAGGATTATTGCGGCAAGAATACCGGATTTCGCCGCCGGCAGGGAAGCAAAGAAAACGCTTCTCTCATGGGTCGCGCCTAAGGCAAGCGCGCCCTCATAGTAGCTCTTGGGAACTGCGTTGAGGCTTGCCTCGGTGGTTTTTATAACGGTAGGGAGAATCATTATTCCCAACAGGATTCCTGCAGTCAGCAGCGATTTTCCCGAACCGCCGAAGATGCTCTTCATTATCGGAACGATTACCATAAGTCCGAAAAAGCCGTATACTATTGACGGTATTCCGGCAAGAAGATTGACCGCCGGCTTAACGAACCGATACAGCCCGGCGGGGCAGTAGTGGGACATGAACACCGCGCAGAGAATACCGATAGGTACGCCGATAATTACGGCGATCCCTGTTACCAGTATGCTTCCGATGATCATGGGGAATATCCCGTAATATCCGCTGGAGGGCTTCCACTTCTGTCCGAAAAGGAAATCCGTGAAGCCTATCTCGGACATAGCGGGAACGCCCGTGGCGAACAGGTAAACGCAGATAAGCACCACCGCGAGGATAGACACGCAGGCGCATATCAGAAACAGTGCGTGCATGATATGTTCTATTGCCTTTTGCATAGTTTGATTAACACCTCAAATTATATTTTACAAACCAGATTTTATAAAAGAGCGCCGCACGGCAGCTTTTCAGCCGCTGCGCAGCGCAAGGGGAAGGGAGAAAACACTGAGCAGTCCACAAAAGTGGTACTGTCTATGAAACTGTTTTATACTAATAACCGTTTGAATGAGGGAAAAGATTTGCAGAGAGACAGTGCCGCTATCTAGGAAAAGAAACGCAGGCGTACTGTATGTACGTCAAGTTTCTTTGACGACGATAGCAGTGCTGGATTTCTGCAAAGATTTCCTGAGTTTAAATGGTTATTAGTATTGGTATATCGGATCAGGCAAGTTCGCTCCACTTGTTGATCTCGCCGGTGTAGATCTTCATGATCTCATCGGAGGTGATGTCCTCAACGGGGTTGTCGAGGTTTACGATTACGGCAATTCCGTCGTCTGCGATCTTCAGGGGAGTAAGACCTGCGTCGATCTCTTCCTGCTTCAGCTCGCGGGAGGACATACCGATATCGCAGGTTCCCTCGGTCGCAGCGGTGATGCCTGCGCCGGAACCGGTCTGCTGTACGTCGATAGACACATCAGGATTGAGCGCCTTGTAAGCTTCTGCAAGCTTTTCCATTACAGGGCCTACGGAGGTGGAACCGTTCAGGGAGATAGCTCCGGATACGCCGCTTGCGGTGTAGTTGTCGGTGGTATCAATTGCGATGTAGCCGTTATCGGAGATGATAGCCTGACCCTCAACGCTCTCAATGTACTTTACAAAGTCAGTTGCTGCTGCGTTTGCGTCAAGCTTTGCCTGCTGATAGCAGATCATGAAGGGTCTTGCAACCATGTAATCGCCGGACTTGATGTTGTCTACGCTTACCTCAACGCCGTTTACGTCTACTGCCTTGACTGTATCGTTCAGAGAGCCGAGAGAGATGTAGCCGATAGCGTCAACGTTGCCTGCAACGCTCATCATAACGCCGTTTGTGGAGTTAATGATCTCAGCGTCGCCGCGGGTCATATCCTCTTTTTCGCCTGCTTCGTTCTTCTGCTCGATGCCCATAAGCTCAACGAATGCGCCTCTTGTGCCGGAGCCGTCCTCACGGGATACAACGGTGATCTCTGTATCAAGCTTCGTTGCAGGAGTGGAGGAGTTCTCATCAGCAGAGGAGCTGTTATCAGCTGCGGAGCTGTTATTTGCAGCAGGTGTGCTGCTGCCGTAGCTGCTTGAGCTGCTGCCGTTGTCGTTGGAGCAGCCTGCAAGCGCCGCAATTGCGAGCAGCGCTGCTGTACTAAGTGTAAGTGTTCTTGTGATCTTCATAATAAGTCGTTCTCCTTTAAGTATCCTGCGGATATTTCCGCGGTTTTTTCTTGTTACAAGCATATTATATCAGCACAATGTTAAATCCAAAAGCGCCCCAATGTTAAATCTTTGTAAAGAGGCTTTCCGCGATTAATCAGCTGATGATCTTCCAGAAAAAAGCGCAGGGCAAAACCCTGCGCTCCAGCTTGTCGAAAAACCTAGTTTTGCCCGCGAAGCGGGCTTTTGAAATCCGTTTTTTGCCCCAGCTCTTCTGGGGCAAAAAACACTTCTATCCGCACAACTGTACGAACTGACGGCTTTGCCGGCAGTGAGTACGGGCAGTGCGGATGTTCGGCGAGAAAGTCCCTTTAGGGACTTTTTCGACGGTCTGCATATGGGGCTTCGCCCCATACCCGTTGGTTCGTGCGGTTTCGCCGCAGGCGAAATTCCCGGCGTTCAGCCGGGAAAGGCTGAACATATGGGGCTTCGCCCCATACCCTACTTCCTTTTGTACCAAAAGGAAGCGAAAATCATTTCCGCGCTTCGCGCGGTTTTGTCGCTCCGCTCTAAGTTTTTCAACAGTCTAAAGCGCAGGGTTCACACCCTGCGCTCTATCTCAGTAATTCTCAGGCATCTGTTGGAAATATGCTTTGGAGTACCCGCAGACTGGGCAGGTTTCCGGGGCTTTCTTTCCGAACTCGATATGACCGCAGTTGCGGCACTGCCACATTATTTCCTCGGTTTTTTCGAACACTTTCTGCATTTCAACGTTATCAAGCAGCTTAATGAATCGTTCTTCGTGAGCTTTCTCCACGGCGGCTACCTGACGGAATTTCTTGGCGATCTCAGTGAAACCCTCTTCCTCGGCGGTTTGGGCAAATTCTTCGTACATTTCCGCCCACTCGAAATGCTCCCCGGATTTGGCGCTTATCAGATTTGCAGCGGTATTGGACAGCGCGCCAAGCTCCTTGAACCAGAGGAATGCGTGCGAAAGCTCATTCTCGGCGGTTTCGCGGAATATCGCGGCGATCTGGTTGAATCCCTCGTTTTCAGCGGCTTTTGCGAAATAGTCGTATTTGCTGCGCGCCTGAGTTTCACCGGCAAATGCGGACATCAGGTTGGCTTCGGTTCTTGTTCCCTTTAAATTCATTATTAATTCTCCTTTCCCTGTGTTCGGTCAAAATGTATTGTTTCGCAGTTATTTCGATTTATTCATTTTTGTAATTTCATAGCAAAATAAAGTGGGGATAAGTTTAGTACTTTTGTACAATTCCAACAAATATTTTTTGGTTAATACGCTTGACATCAGTGAAAAAAAGTGATAGAATACAAATTGTAAAAAGAAATGGTGATTGAAAAAAATCGCCAAATATTGAACAAAAGAGGTACTTGATCATGAAAATTTCTAAGATCGTTCTTTCCGCTGCAATCGCAGCAACTATGGCAGCTTCTACTGCTGCTATTGCTTCCGCAGAAGATTCTGAAGTAATGGTTATCTCTGCTGAGGTAGATACTACTGATGCTTCTGCTGAAGATGTAGCTGCTGAAGAGGCAACTGATGACGCTGCTGCTGAAGAGGCAACTGATGACGCTGCTGCTGAAGAAACAACTGACGGCACAGAGGCTGAGGAATCAACTGACGGCGCAGAGGCTGAGGAAGCAACTGACGGCGCTGCTGATGAAGCTGCTGAAACAACTGCTGACAAGGGTTCTCCTGACACCGGCGTTGCAGGCGTTGCAGGCGCAATTGGCGCAGCAGTTCTTGCTGGCGGCGTAATGCTCACAGTTAAGAAGTCCAGAAAGTAATATAAAACTTACTTAACAAAAAGGCTCATCTTCCGGGCGGCTGTCAAAAACGGCTCACCGAGATGAGCCGTTTTTTTATAAAAAAGGGCTTGATTTATCTCTAAATTTGTGTTAAAATATAGATATCATTCACAAAGGAGCAAATATATGTACAAAGTATCATTTACCGGATATCGTCCGCAGAAGCTTCCGTTTTTCAGCGAGGACGACCCGATGTGCGTTGACCTTAAGCTGCGGCTGCGGCAGCAGATAGATAAGCTGATCGACAGCGGGGCGGGGGAGTTCTTCACCGGAATGGCGCTTGGGGTGGATATGTGGTGCGCGGAGGAGGTTCTGGAGCTGAAAAAGCTTCACCCGGAGATACGGCTCACCGCAGTAATTCCCTGCCGTGGACAGGAAAGCAAGTGGAGCGTCGAGGAGCAGCAGCGTTACCGGGAGATACTGCGGCAGTGCGATAAGGTACTATGTCTGTCCGAAAGCTACACAAAGGACTGCATGCTGAAAAGAAACCGGGCGCTTGTTGAGCTGTGCGATCTGCTGATTGCGGTTTATGACGGAAAGCCCGGCGGCACAAAGCATACGGTGGATCATGCCGCAAAGCTCGGCAGAAAGACGATAATTATTTCTCCTATGTAAAAAAACGGCTTCCTCACCGTTCAGGCGAAGAAGCCGTTTTGTATTAGCTGTGGATCAAAGCTCCGCAATGACCTCGACCTCTACCAGCGCGCCCTTAGGCAGGCTCAGACCGCCTACGCAGGAACGTGCGGGCTTTCCGGTGAAGTACTCGCCGTAAACCGCGTTGAACGCTGCGAAATCGCCGATATCCTTCAGGAAGCAGGTGGTCTTGACTACCTTTGTGAGGTCAGAGCCTGATTCTGCAAGAACTGCCTTGAGGTTTTCGCAGACCTGCTTTGTCTGGGCTTCAATTCCGCCCTCTGCAAGGTTACCGGTGGCGGGAACGATAGCAATTTGTCCGGAGGAATAAACCATGCCGCCTACGATTTTTGCCTGAGTATAGGGGCCGATAGCGGCGGGTGCGTTGGGGGTGAATACGTCTTTCATAATAGTATCTCCTTTATTCAGTGAATTAGTCTACGATCTTAAATCCGGCGTCAGTCAGCGCTTCTCTAATCTGATTGAGGTGGTCGAAGTTTCTGGTTTCCATCTCAATTCTGAGGAAGCAGCCGTTGATATCTGAATTTCCAACGTGCTCGTGGTGTACGCCGATAACGTTACCGCCGAGGTCTGCAATGATCTTTGAAACGCCGACAAGCTGACCGGGCTTGTCTACAAGCTCAATGTTGAGCAGGGCAGTTCTGCCGGACTTCACAAGACCGCGGTGAATTACGCGGGAGAGGATAGTTACGTCGATATTACCGCCGGAAACAAGGCAGACTACCTTCTTGCCCTTGACCGGGATCTTGTTGAACATAACTGCGGCAACTGAAACCGCGCCTGCGCCCTCAGAGATGAGCTTCTGCTGTTCAATGAGCGCGAGGATAGCTGCGGCGATCTCGTCATCAGAAACGGTGACTACCTCGTCAACATACTTGCTGCAAATATCAAAGGTTATCTGACCGGGTTCCTTTACCTTAATGCCATCGGCGATAGTCGATACATTGTCAAGGCGTTCAATCTTGCCATCGCGCACAGAATTCACCATGCTGGGCGCGCCGGCAGCCTGAACTCCGTAGACCTTGATCTTCGGGTTGAGCTGCTTTATAGTGTAAGCCACACCGGAGATAAGTCCGCCGCCGCCGACAGGAACGACCACTGCGTCAAGATCAGGAAGCTGCTCCAGAACCTCCAGGCCGATAGTACCCTGACCTGCGATAACGTCCTCGTCGTCAAACGGGTGGATAAAGGAGTATCCCTTTTCATCGCGAAGCTGGAGAGCCTTTGCGTAAGCGTCGTCGTAAACGCCTTCGACCATGCAGACCTCTGCGCCATAGGACTTGGTAGCCTCGACCTTTGAGATAGGCGCGCCGTCCGGCAGGCAGATAAGGGATTTAATACCTGCTCTTGCCGCCGCGAGAGCTACGCCCTGCGCATGATTGCCCGCGGAGCAGGCGATAACGCCCTTTGCGCGTTCCTCTTCGCTGAGCTGTGAAATCTTGAAATAAGCGCCTCTTACCTTAAAAGAACCAGTCACCTGAAGATTTTCGGTCTTGAGATAAACTTCAGCCTCCGGGTTGATTTTAGGCGCTTTGATGAGGTCGGTTTCTCTGATGACCTCTTTAAGAACGTGAGATGCCTTGTAGACCTTGTCAAGTGTAAGCATAAAAACTCCTCCCGCTGGTGTGCAGCCAGCTATTTAATAATTCGGGTGCAGAGGAGCCAAGCTATAAAAAAGCCCTCTATCGGGTGATAAGAGGGCATAGTATTAAGCCAAAATCAGCCTCTGTACATCCATCAATGCACTTCCCTTTAACGGTGGAAATCCGTACAGTCTTAGTTACGGTATGTGTTCGGACTGTCTGCTACGGGCGGATTGCATACGATCGCTTTACTGCCTTGCACCAACCGGCAGCTCTCTGAAAAAGACGACATCGGATACAGCGGAAAACCGCACCCATCAACGCATTTATTTGATTTATTGAGCCACAGAAAGCAACTTTGGCTTTCTGTACATATAGAATTATACACCGCATATCAGAATTTGTCAAGTGGTTTGGTGAAAAAAGCAGGGCAAGATTGGCAAGATTCTTGTTTCCCTAATATAAAATCTAGTTTCAATGTGACTTTGTGGAATAGGCATTCTGTTTTTTTCTGTTTTTTTAAAAAATTTTTAAAATCTGTAGGTTTGTCAATGATGTTGTACACGATAGTTAGAAAGAAATTCGACAGGAGAAAACCAGCCAAGAGGACGCATAGGACGATCGTTAGAGCGGCGCAGGTGGGCTTTTAACTGCTGATTAAGGTCATCACAGGAATAAAAACTATGGCAGGAATAGAATTTGTAATGGCCTTCGCGGTGACTACGCTCGACCTTACCGTTGTGGCGCGGAGTATACGGGCGAATGAGCTTGTGCCGGATACCGAGCTTCACAGCGGTTGTCTGGAACAGTGTTGGCTTGTCCTTTAAGCCTTGAATAAACCGCGTTGTAAACTCAGGACCGTTGTCTGTCTGAACGCAC
>JAGAJA010000069.1 GCA_017829075.1 Oscillospiraceae bacterium
ACCTGACGGCTGTCGGGCTGTCAATGGACGATAATATGAGAGCTGAGTTATGCGCTGCAACTGTCGAAAATACAGCGGCAGCATATCCCGAATTATGCGGTGCGGTACTCCACTCCGACAGCGGAAGCCAGTACACAAGCGCTTCATACAGAGCTGCGCTGAACGAGTATGGAGTAAGGCAAAGCATGAACAGCGCCGGAGGCAGATGTAATGACAACGCCCGCTGCGAAAGCATTCGTGGGCTGGTTACACGAATGAAGAACGAGCTGTTTTACAGCCGCAGCAGAAGAAGCACGGATTACACAATAGAGCAGCTGAAAACAATGATCTGGCACTACTACATGAGCTATTGGAATAACCGCCGGATATGCTCGTCGATAGGCGGAATGCCTCCGGCAGAGAAGCGCCGCAGATATTACTCGGATAAGTCGGCGAATCGGCGGCCGCCGAAGTGGATATTTATTCCATTGCACTGTTGCTCAAAATTTTTGAGTGAAATGTGTAAAACTATATTGACAATATCAGATAAAGCACATAACAAAGCCATTTTCGGGACTTGGCGTTTTAGCGGATTATAGTAGTTTTAAGCGCTTTTTCGTACCTTTAGCGGACAAATAGCGGACAAAATATGATGTACCCTCTGGAAGAAATACGGCTGATTTGCAATAGCAAGTCAGCCGTTTACATTAATCGCTGTTGATAAGTTTCAGAGTTTTCTCTTCCGGCCACAAGTCGTTTGGAAAAATTGATATATCATCTTTGTGTTTTCTGATTATGCGAACAGGTTCCTCTGATATTGTCAATATAGCTTTACACATTTCGCTCAAAAATTTTGAGCAGCAGTGCAATGGAATAATATCTGCGGCGCTTCTCTGCCGGAGGCATTCCGCCAATGGACGAGCATATCCGCCTGTTATTCCAATAACTCATGTAGTAGCGCCGATCATTGTTTTCAGCTGCTCTGTCGTGTAATCCGTACTTCTTCTGCCACGACTGTAAAACAGCTCGTTCTTCATTCTTGTAACCAGCCCACGAATACTTTCGCAGCGGGCGTTGTCATGACATCTGCCTCCGGCGCTGTTCATGCTTTGCCTTACTCCATACTCGTTCAGCGTGGCTCTGTATGAAGCGCTTGTGTTCTGGCTTCTGCGGTCGGAGTGGAGTACCGCACCGCAAAATTCGGGATACGCTGCCGCTGTATTTTCAACAGTTGCAGCGCATAACTCGGCTCTCATATTGTCGTCCATTGACAGCCCGATTGCAGTCAGGTCGTAACAATCAAATATCGCCGACACATATAACTTGCCATTTTTAGCTTTGACTTCCGTGATGTCGGTTACGCATTTGCTGAAAGGTTTGTCGACTTTAAAATCACGTTTCAGCAGGTCGTCTGACTTTCGTGCTTCACGATCTGCCTTCGTTATACCATTCGGCTTTCGGTTGGGTCTGTGCGTTATTCCGATGGCTGTCATCACGCGGTATACCGTGGTTTCACTTGGTATTACGGAATCCGGATATTTATGGAGCAGCGCCTTATGCATTCGCTCCCTGACGTGTCACTTTCAGCGCTTTGCAGCAGAATGAAATTCTGCTTTTCGCGCCTCCATCGCAGGTTTTGAGCGCAATGAACTTCATTCGCTCCTGCTTGTTTACTTCCGACGGCTCGCGGCGAAAAAAGCTGCCGCCTCATTCAAGGAATCCCTTTCCTCCTGAAGTCGCTTGTTTTCCTTATTCAGCCGCTTTACCTCGCTTCGCAGCTGCCGGATCTCCTCCGCCAGGCTCATTGCGTTTTCGGGGGTCCGCTCCTCGATGTCCAGGTTGCCATTCTTTGCCGCCTGCACCCACCCGTACAGCGTTCCGTATGGTATCTTCAGTTCCTCGCTGGCTCGCTTAACTCCTATTTCCAGCGCCAGCTTTACTGATTGCTCCTTGTAGCTCCTGTCGTATTTCTTTTCTTCTGACATGTCCTTCGCCCTCATGGTTTTAGTATATTCTTTTGAGCGTGGGGTGTCAAGTTTTATTATACAACATCAGCCTTTTTTCTGCATTTCTATTTTACCATAAACAAACAGCGCAATAAAAAAACAGCCGGAACATATCATAAAATACATTCCGGCTGTGGAATATCCGTATCAGGATCTGATGATCCACTTTAGAATATCTGATGCGTCAAGAGCGTTTACAGTACCGTCATTGTTGAAGTCGCCCATAAGGGAATTTTCCCCCTGGGATAATCCGATGACGTCTTTCAGCACAGCTGACGCGTCAAGGGCGTTAAGCACGCCATCGTTGTTGATGTCATCGGGCATATCGCTAAATTCGCACACCATGACGACATATTCGCCTGCGGAATCAGCGCCCGAAATAGTTGCAGCGCCGTCCCCGCCAAGCTTTGTGCAGCCATGGAATATCAGTTTCCCGTCAACCAGTTTATATATGTTCGCAAACTGACCTGTAAGTTCCCTGCGGAAATTGAGTTTCAGGTCTGCCGGGATTTTTGTGCCGGAAACCCTGAGGTCAGCACCGAATATGCCGCGCAGGGCGCTTCTGTCGGCTCCGCCGGGGAACATTTGGAGCTCTGCCGCAGTAACTTCGGTTATCCTGGAGCCGTCTGTCAGCCAGCTCTTTAAGCTGTCCGCGACAAACTCTATATGGAGCTTCTTTCCTGCGATAACTCTGATGACGTCAGCCGGAACTTCATATGCGCCGTTGAGCATGATTTTTACCGTGCCGCCGTCCTGACGCTTAGCAAGTTCGACAGATATTTCCGCCCAGCTCATCGATTTACCATCGATAGAAGGTCGGGGTTCTGTATCCGGCCTTGTCGGTCTGACAGAACCGCCTGAACCTCCCGAACCGCCGGACTGAGCCTTACGCGTAAATGTTGCCGATGTAACGGAGCTTTTAGCTTCTCCGACAAAAGCAACTGCCTTTATCGTTGTTGTTGCCGTTATCGTGAACTTTCCGGCGTATTTTGTGGATAAAGCAGTGGGTTCCGTGCCATCGGTAGTGTAATAAATCGCTGCACCTTCCTGCGCCGTAATGCTTATCTCGCAGTATCCGCTGAACGAACCTCCATTCGGAGTTATCACAGGAGCGTCCGGCGCTGAAATACTTATGGTGAACACTGCGGAAGCGATCGCGCTGTCGTGGTAATATTCCCTGACAGCGATTGCCTTTACGGTCGCGTCATTCGTGATGGTGAAAGGCGCTGTGTATTTAGCGCTGTCCCTGGTCGGGTCGGTGCCGTCGGTGGTGTAGTGAATCTCTGCGCCTTCGGTAGCGCAGGTGATCGTGACAGTCTGCGGACCGGCAAATCTTCCGCCGTTCGGTGTAATGACCGGAGTTTGAACTGCATTAAGCGCAGGCGTTATCACATAACCGCATACCGTACATATCTCGGATGTTGTTTCGGTAGCTGCGCCTCCTGAAATGTGCGCGGACTTTACGCCTGCAATACCGCAGTCTGTGCATACGCGCCAGTGTCCGTCCTTGTCCGATTTCCATTCCCTTGACCATTTGTGGGCGGATACTATGACTTCAGCAGAACCCTCTCCTGCCTTGTAAAATTCGTTTGCCGCCGTTTTTGCGCTGACGGTGATAACGGTTTCCTCTTCCAGACCGTACGGGATAACGAAACTTCCGCCGGTAATTGATGTTTTGGTGCCGCCTACAGTGTAGAACAGCTTCGCAGCGGGAATATCGCTGAACTTTGTATTGTTGGGGTTAACCGCAGAAACGGTTACGGTTATCTTTGTGCCCGATACTGCGGAGAACGGATCAGTGGTGACTTTCACAACAGGAACTGCCTTTTTGAACGATACCTCGACTTCCCGTGTGAGTTTATTGCCATTAAGCCCTTTTATGCCCGAAAGGTCGTAGTTTTCATCGTCAAGGGTAATGAACGCCTTGAACTTTCTGCTTTTAGGGAAACGCTGATTAAATGTACCCGAAAAGCAAAAAATATGGTATAATAGAAACAAGAAAAAAAGCAGAACAGGAGAAAAAATGAAACAGATAACATTCAGCGATATGGAATACGGTAATAGGAAGAGAACAACAA
>JAGAJA010000070.1 GCA_017829075.1 Oscillospiraceae bacterium
ACTGGCAACGGCTTACGCCTTATGCCTTACGCGCGCAGGGCGGATGTTCGGCGCAGCAGGATGCTGCAAAGCCGAAACCCAAAGTCCGGCATGGATGCCGGACATAAATGTTTCGGCGGGGATAAGTCCCAACGGGACTTTCTCGACGGTCTGAAATGCCCCGGCACACAGCACGGGGCATTTTCAATTACTTTGTTAATGAAGCAACCAGTTCGTTTACCGGGATCTCAAGGTATTTTGCGATAGTAATAAGCTCGATATCGGTAATGAAACGCTGACCGGACTCCATACGCTGAACCGCATTCTTGTCAACGATAAGACCAAGCTCAGCCAGATCGTCAGCGACCTGACGCTGGGAAATACCGCGGGACTTGCGAACCTCGCGCATTTTGATGCCGATAAGATTTTTACGGCCGTTTGCCTGATTTTTGAACATAAGATACTCCTCCTGTGGTTTTAATAGTTGTTCCTTAATTATACAACATCTTTACCTAAAAATCAATACCAAAACCGCGTTTTTATTTAAATCAGATGATATATTTTGAGATTTTGTGAATTTCAAATATAAACTGCATGAAATTGATTTCAAGGCGGAACAAAATGACCTCCGTTCGAAAAACGGAGGTCATGTAAGTTATACTGCAATTCCAGCAGCGTTTGTTTTTGCAGAATTCTCTTCCGCAATATCAAGGAAATATCTGTGGACAGACAGATCAGAAGTCAGCTCCGGGTGGAATGCCGTCACAAGGATATTACCCTGACGCGCGGCAACCGCCTTTCCGTCAACCTCGGCAAGTATCTCCGCGCCGCTGGTTTCGCTGATGTAGGGCGCGCGGATAAATGTCATCGGAATTAAGCCAAGACCCTTGAATTCCGCCTTTGCGGCAAAGCTGCCGAGCTGTCTGCCGTAGGCGTTGCGCTTTGCGGTGATGTCCATGACCGCAAGATGAGGAGGCTCTCCGCCGTCTATTTTCTTTGCCAGAAGGATAAGTCCGGCGCAGGTGCCGAATACCGGAAGACCTGCCTTGATCTGCTCCGTGAGCGGCTGGAGAAGCCCCAGTTCCCGCAGGAGCTTTCCCTGAACGGTGCTTTCGCCGCCGGGGATAATAAGCCCGTCCATATGCCGGTCTATATCCCTTAGCTGACGTATCTCGAAGCTGTCAGCGCCGAGCTGCGCCAGCATTCTCTCATGCTCAATGAATGCGCCCTGAAGCGCTAATACTCCTATTGTCATCATTTTCCGCGCTCCGCCATGAGCAGTGCGATCTCCTGCTCGTTGATTCCTACCATTGCTTCGCCGAGATCCTCGGACAGCTCTGCGAGAAGCTTTGCGTCATTGAAGTTAGTAACTGCCTTAACGATAGCCGCGGCGCGCTTTTCAGGGTTTCCGGACTTGAAGATACCAGATCCTACGAATACGCCCTCTGCGCCAAGCTGCATCATCAGCGCCGCGTCTGCGGGGGTTGCAACTCCGCCAGCCGCGAAATTAACTACCGGCAGCTTCTTGTTGTCGTGAACGAATTTCACCAGCTCGAAAGGAACAGCAAGGGACTTTGCGGTTTCGTAAAGCTCGTCCTCAGCCATAGAACCAATGCGGCGGATCTCGCTTTGCATCATTCTCATGTGACGGACTGCCTGAACAACATCTCCGGTACCCGGCTCGCCCTTTGTTCTTATCATGGAAGCGCCCTCGTTGATACGGCGGAGCGCCTCGCCGAGATCCTTTGCGCCGCATACGAACGGAACGTCAAACTTCGTCTTGTCGATGTGGTATTTATCATCGGCGGGGGAGAGTACCTCACTCTCGTCGATGTAGTCGATCTCGATTGCCTGAAGTATCTGGGCTTCAGCAAAATGACCTATGCGGCACTTTGCCATTACCGGGATAGAAACTGCGTTCTGGATACCCTTTATCATCTTCGGGTCGCTCATTCTGGAAACTCCTCCGGCTGCGCGGATATCCGCAGGAATACGCTCCAGCGCCATAACTGCGCAGGCGCCTGCCGCTTCTGCTATCTTAGCCTGCTCCGGTGTGGTTACGTCCATGATAACGCCGCCCTTTAACATCTGGGCTAAGTTCTTATTTAATTCAAGTCTGTCTGACATAGTTTAGTTCTCCTTTTGGTATTGTTGATTTGAAAGCTTTCCTGCTTTTTATTATAATCAATTCTGGATATGTTTCAATATCCAGAAATATGTTTTTTTATAATACCAGATCAGCCTGAGATCCGCTGGGTTGTTCAAATCAAACATTTTTCTTGCATGATATATATTTCCTACTTGAATTATCCGCCGCAATGTGATATAATCAATAAGTATGCGGCTGTTGAACAGGCAAATGCGCTTACCGCTTTCCGTGACTGCGCATATAATGGTTCAGGTGAATGCCCTCCGGCTATTCGCTGAAAAAACCAAAGAAATGTTAAATGTTTTTGTGCAGAGAATTACACTAAACCTATTGACATAATATGTTTTGTATGCTATAATAATCCCACAAACAAAAAAGTTTGTATCTGAATGATTGTATAAGCCGAGCCTTTCACCGGGCATGGCTTCACCGGGCAGCACAGGAGCTTCTGCTCTTCTCTCTCCGCTGGCATACAAAACAAATTCAATTACGGAGTGATGTTGTGGACTGGTCGTTTATTCAGAAATTTGCGCCGATGTACGTTGAAGCCGCAGTGCTTACCGTCACGATCGGCGTGATCGGAATTCTGCTTGCCATAGTGATAGGGCTTGTATGCGCGCTGGTGAAGTATTACAGAATACCTGTTGCGCGTCAGGTCGTGGCGGTTTATATCGAACTGTCGCGGAATACCCCGCTTATCGTGCAGCTTTTCTTCCTGTATTTCGGACTTCCGAAAGCTGGAATTCTGCTGTCAAGCGAGGCTTGCGGAATAATCGGTCTTGCTTTTCTCGGCGGCAGCTATATGGCTGAGAGCTTCCTCAGCGGTCTGAAATCGGTGGGCAAGGTTCAGCTTGAAAGCGCCGAGAGCCTTGGGCTTCGCCGGGGGCAGGTCATGCGGTACATAGTTATTCCGCAGGCGGCTTCCGTGTCTGTTCCCGCTCTTGCCGCAAACGTGATATTCCTGCTGAAGGAAACCAGCGTATTCAGCGCCGTGTCCCTTGCTGATCTTATGTATGTCGCAAAGGATCTTATCGGTATGTACTACAATACCGGCGAAGCGCTGACGATGCTTGTTGCGGCTTATCTGGTGATAATTCTCCCGATCTCTATCGTATTTTCGGTTCTGGAAAGGAGGATGCGCCGTGCAGGGAATTGAAGTCCTATTCATGGGAAACAACATGCTGCGTCTGCTGGACGGTCTTTGGGTGACGCTCAGGCTTTCGCTCATCTCGATCGGACTTTCGCTGGTAATCGGCGTAGTTGTCGGCGCGGTCATGCTGGTAAAAAATCCGGTGGTAAAAGCGATCTGCCGGGTTTATATTGAAATAGTCAGAATCATGCCGCAGCTTGTGTGGCTGTTCATCATCTTCTTTGGAATAACGAAGCTGACGGGTATCAACCTCAACGGAGAGATGGCGGCGGTGATAATGCTGACGATCTGGGGCGCGTCCGAGGTCGGAGATCTTGTTCGTGCAGCGTTTACAGCGATCCCGAAGCATCAGTTTGAATCGGGTCTGTCGCTGGGACTCACCAGAGTTCAGCTTTATACCTACGTTATTTTCCCGCAGGCGATAAGGGGACTTGTGCCGGACATTATCAATCTGTCCACCAGAATGATAAAGACAACGGCTCTGGTTTCTCTCATCGGCGTGACCGAGGTGCTCAAGGTCGGAAAGCAGATAATCGACGCGAACCGTTTTGATTATCCCGACGCGGCGCTGTGGGTCTACGCGGCGATATTCCTGATGTACTTCCTGATTTGCTTTCCGCTGTCGCTGCTGTCGAGAAAGCTTACTAAAAAGAGGGGTGAATGAACATGGCTGAGCATATTATTGACATAAATCATCTGGTAAAGCGTTTCGGCGACAATATCATTCTGAATGACCTGTCGCTGAGCGTATCAAAGGGCGAGGTCGTGGTTCTGATCGGCCCCTCCGGCTGCGGAAAAAGCACGCTGCTGCGCTGCCTGAACGGTCTGGAGCCTATTCAGGGAGGAACCGTCACACTTCACGGCGAGCCGGTGGAGCATGGCAAGGCGAGCCTGTATAATATCCGCCAGAAGATCGGCATGGTATTCCAGAGCTACGATCTTTTCCCGCACATGACTGTGCTTAAGAATATCACTCTTTCACCGCTCAAGGTTCAGAACCGCGATAGGGAAGAGGTAACGGAGAAAGCAATGGCGCTTCTCAAACGCGTCGGGCTTGAGGATAAGGCAAATTCCTATCCATCTGAGCTTTCCGGCGGACAGAAGCAGAGAGTTGCTATCGTCCGCAGCCTTATCATGAATCCGGACATAATGCTGCTTGACGAGATAACCGCGGCGCTTGATCCGGAAATGGTTCATGAGGTGCTGAACGTTGTTCTGGGTCTTGCCGACAGCGGAACGACAATGATGATAGTCACCCATGAAATGGCGTTTGCGGAGGCGGTTGCCGACAGGGTAGTATTTCTTGACGGCGGCGTGATCGTTGAAGAGGGCGCTCCCAAGGAGTTTTTCCACGCTCCGAAAACCGAACGCGCACAGCGCTTTTTAAAGACGTTTACCTACTCAAGATAAGAATTCGGCGGAAAACGCGCGTATCCGTCCCATTCGTACAGAGAGCGGGTCAACTATATAAAACTATATAAAACAAATAAAGGGACAATGGAGGATCTACTAATGAACACATTCAAGAAAATTGCATCTGTATTTGCTGCGGCAGCAATGGCGCTGTCCTTTGCAGCTTGCTCAGGAAATAACGGCTCTTCTGCGGCTGATGGCGGGGATTCCGCGGCTCAGTCCGGAACTTACAGAACCGTTGACCAGATCAAGGAGAGCGGCGAGGTCACCATCGGCGTTTTCTCCGACAAGAATCCTTTCGGATACGTTGACAATGAAGGCAACTATCAGGGCTATGACGTGTATTTCGCTGAGAGAATTGCAAAGGATCTCGGCGTTGAGCTGAAGCTCGTACCGGTCGAGGCTGCAAGCCGTGTTGAATTCCTTGAAACCGCAAAGGTGGATATCATTCTCGCAAACTTCACCGTAACTGACGAGCGCAAGGAAAAGGTTGATTTTGCGCTTCCTTACATGAAGGTGGCGCTCGGTGTGGTTTCTCCCGACAGCGCAGTAATCACCGATGCAGAGCAGCTTAACGGCAAAACTCTGATCGTTGTAAAGGGCACCACCGCTGAAACCTATTTCACCGAGAATTATCCCGATGTAAAGCTCCAGAAGTATGATGAGTACAACGAGGCTTATTCCGCACTTCAGGACGGCAGAGGTGACGCTTTCTCCACCGATAACACAGAGGTTCTTGCATGGGCAATGAGCAATCCCGGCTTCACAGTAGGTGTTGAGTCCCTCGGAAGCCTTGACGCTATCGCTCCCGCAGTAACAAAGGGCAACGAAACACTCCTCAACTGGATCAACGATGAGATCAAGGCTCTTGCAGGTGAGCAGTTCTTCCACGCTGACTATGACGCAACACTTGCCGCAGTATACGGTGACGCTGTTGATAAGGATAACCTCGTTGTCGAGGGCGGCGAAATGTAATTCAAAAATAAAACGCTGGTTTTGTTATAGCTGATAAAACACCCCTGACTGAAATCGGTCAGGGGTGTCAGGCTGTCGATAAACCCTCATCTTCGTCGTCACTCCGCATAACGGCAGGCACAAAGCCTAGCCGTTATGCGGGTTCCTAGAATCTGAGGGCTTCTCGCCACCCTGAAAAGGTACTTTTTTTATAAGCTGACACCCCTGACTGAAATCAGTCAGGGGTGTGTTTTTTTCGTGCCATTCAACCTACCAAGCTATGTTGCAGGGGAGTAAAATTAATGAGCTGCTGCACATTATATCGCAGGATCGTTTTTGTTTATTATCACGGAATATGATTGCCATTTTTGATGATAATGCACATTTTTTAGAGATTTTTATTGAAAAAAAAGCAGAAATATGTTAAAATATAAATAACACTTTACATTTGGAGGTATTTTATGGATTTTCTTGAGCAGCTTACTCAGATAAACAACGTGATAAACGATTTTGTCTGGGTAAAGATCGGTCTTGTTCTGCTGATTGGCACGGGCATACTGATGACTGTTTTAACTAAGGTTTTTCAGGTGGTACATATCAAGGAATGGTGGATGAAAACCATCGGCGGTATGTTCAGCCGTCACAGCAAGGTGCGCAAGAACAAGGAGCATGGTTCGGTTTCTCAGTTTCAGGCTTTATGTACTGCTCTTGCGGCAACCATCGGAACCGGAAACATCGCCGGTGTAGCCTCTGCTATCTGCGTTGGAGGACCGGGCGCTGTATTCTGGATGTGGATTGCTGCATTCTTCGGTATGATGACAAACTTCTCCGAAAACGTTCTGGGTATTTATTTCCGCCGGAAGAACAAGGAAGGCGAGTGGTCAGGCGGCGCGATGTATTATCTTCGCGATGGTCTTGGCGGATATAAGCACTGTAAATGGATCGGACGTATTCTTGCGGCGGCATTCTCGGTGTTCGCAGTGCTGGCTTCCTTTGGTATAGGAAACATGGGTCAGATAAACAAGATCGTTATTAATCTCGATTCTGCTCTGCTGTCCAATGTTGATCTTGGCTATGCTTTTGGCGATGTAAAATGGACATCTATCATAATCGGCGTAGTACTCATGGTCGTTGGCGCGCTGATCATTCTCGGCGGTCTTAAGCGTATTGCCGCTTTCGCAGAGAAGGTCATTCCTTTTATGGCGTGCGCATACGTTGTCGGCTGTCTTATCGTATTCTTTGCCAACATTACTCAGATCGGCGCAATTTTCGGTTCGATATTCAAGTTCGCGTTTGGCGTTGAGGCTGTTGCGGGCGGTATCACAGGTATCGCGGTCAAGGAGGTAATTACACAGGGCTGCAAGCGCGGTGTATTTTCTAACGAGGCTGGTCTTGGTTCGTCTGTAATGGTTCATTCCGCTTCTAACGTCAGAGAGCCTGTAAAGCAGGGTATGTGGGGAATTTTCGAAGTGTTCGCTGATACTATGGTTGTCTGCACAATGACTGCGGTTGTTGTACTGTCCTCCGGCGCTATCAATCTTGAAACTGGCGTCGTTGCTGAGAATGTAAACGACGCAACGCTGGTAGCAGACTCCTTTGGCAGTGTATTTGGTCCATTCGGTTCAATATTTGTTTCGCTGTCTATTCTGCTGTTCGCATTCACCACTGTTGTTGGCTGGTCGCATTACGGCTCCAAATCCTTTGAATATCTGTTTGGACTTAAAGCGGCAAAGGGCTATAAGGTGTTCTTTGTGCTTATGATGATATCTGGTGCAATTATGACCTCCAGCCTTGCTTGGGACATTTCCGATACATTTAACGGACTTATGATGATCCCCAACCTTATCGGCGTAATTTCTCTCTCTCCGCTGGTTGTCAAGATAACAAAGAATTATATAGACCGTCGTATTCACAAGAAGAAAATCGAGCCTATGCTCTCTTTTGATCCTGCAATTCAGGCGGAACACGCCCGCGATGTCGAGGAAGAAGAAAGAGCTGAGGAGGAACTTTCGGTTAAATCCTGAAGTGACAATTGATATACTAATATCCACCCTGCCGCGCAGCAGGGTGGATCTGTTATCTGATTTCCGTAGATGATGTAGCCCTGTGGTGTCCGTAGTAAATCAGAATCTGTAAAGGAGAAAATAATACTATGTTCCGGTTTAAAGATGAAAACAAGAACAAGACAATCGAATCCCTGCGGAAATTTCCCGGTGAAAACGCGTATGAGATCACATACTTCGGGGATTATGCAATGGACGAATATCTGAAATGCGGCGCGGCGGACAGCTTCGCTATGCTGAATTTTCAGACCAAACATCTTTATGAGGGTGTTGAAAGCAGTTTCTTTTACAAGAATCATCATAATTGTTCCGGCTTTACTGCGCACAATTCCGACGGTGATTTCCTGCTGTGTCACGATCTGGACAATCCCGAAAAGCTGCCCGGCATCACACTTGCCGAAAATGAAGTGACCGGAAAAACGATTGGAATATCCAATCTGCTGTATTTCTACCGCTTCTCATCGGCATGGGAGGAATTCTCTGATCTGTCTGTCGAAAAACCGATCGACTGTGCAAGGGCGCTGGGCGTTCCTTACGAAATGCAGGACGGAATGAACTCACACGGACTGGCGCTTGTCACATTCACTGCGAGCGGCACGGAGATCGGCTCTTACGGAAATAAGATCCCACTGTGCTATTATTCGCTCTACCGCGCGATCATCGACCGTTGCAAGACGGTTGACGAGGCACTCGATTTTCTGGAACACTATACAATGGCGCCGCAGGATAATATTTCGCATTTTCAGATCGCCGACGCAAGCGGGAACAGCGTTATAATTGAGTATGTCAAAGGTGAGATGAAGACCCTTCGCAGTAAAAAGCCATATCAGATCTGCTCAAATTTTCTGATTTATGATAACCCGGAAATGGAAGGCTTCGGAAAAGACCGCTATATTGCGTATCAGGATTATCTTGATTCACACGGCGGCATCGTCGATGAAGATACGGCTTTTCGACTGCTGCATGAAAACCACATTCCCGGCGATGAAAACTACTCGGTCGTATTCAATCTGACAAAAAAGACCGCGGCAGTACAGTTCGCACCGGACTTTGCTGTGACACATAGATATCAGCTCTAAATTCTAATTTATCATTGAAATACCCCTTGACAAATTGGACGTACATGGCAGTGCGGCACGATCCAGCTTGTTTTTCAGCTTCCACTAAACAGCTCCGGAGGATATAAGCTGTAATTATGAGTAAAGAGAATACTATTACAACCTATTCCACAAGCCAGATAGCCAAAAGAGCAGGCTTACATTCTAATACCGTAAGGTTGTATGAAGAATGGGGATTGATACAAAAGCCTGAACGCAAAAAGAACGGCTATCGTGTTTTTACCGATGTACATATTAAACAGTTCGAATTGGCAAGAAAAGCGCTTCAGATTGAAGTGCTGCAAACGGCATTGTGGGCGTGCTGGTGGTGTTGGAATTCACGTTGTTATTCATAATAAATCCTCCTTAATTCCACCTTTCAGAAAAAAGAGAGTCTTACACCCCCGAAAAAGGCACTTTTAGGGCTTTTTCGGCTGTTTTTTTCTGAAAAGGTGGAAAACACATAAAGTTTCCGATACCATTTTTGGTATCTCGTTCGAAAAAATAAAGCGTGGGCTTTATTGAAATTATCGTGACGAGCTGCGGATTTTACCGCAGCCTGTCACGAAGTTCCTCGAAAAACTACTTGCCGCTGTCGCTATCGCATTTGCGGCGAAGCTTGTCCGAGGGGTTGAGCATATTGTCCAGAGCGTCGGCAGCTATCTCGTCAACGGAAGCCAGGCTATGTCCGTAAATATCTCCCGTTGTTGAAACCTGAGCGTGTCCGAGCCGCTTTGAAACAGCCTTTATCGGCAGCCCCTGCATAAGCAGGAGAGTTGCCGAGGTATGCCGCAGCATGTGCGGGGTAGTGTGGGGTAGTCCGTTGTCCTTGCAGAATTTTGACAGCCACTTGGTAATGGTGAGCGGATGAATGGGCTTGCCTCTGAACTGCGTGAAGATTTTGTTGTGCTCCTCCCACGCTTCTCCTATAAGCTCCTTAGTTCTGTCCTGCTCCGCCTTGAACTCCCGCAGCATATCCATTACGGATTCCGAAATGCTGACGATACGGTCGGAGCTTTCGGTTTTGGGGGTGTCCTCATACATTCCCACCTCGGGAAGATAGAGCGAGTTGCGCTGAATGTGTATCTTGCCGGTCTCCCAATTGACATCGCTCCATTCAAGCCCGCATATCTCACCGCGCCTTGCTCCGGTGCAAATCATCAGATACACCATCATTCGATACTGCGAGGGAGCTTTTTCAAGAGCGTCCATCAGCTGCTTGGTCTCGTCCTCGGTGAGATAACGCGCCTCCTTGCGTTTCAGCTTGGGCGGGTCAACGCGGTCGCAGGGGTTGCTGTAAACAATGTTCCAGCGGACTGCCTTTTCAAACATTGAGCGGAGCAGACGAAAGTAGTGCAGAAGCGTTTTCTGCGAGAGCGGCTTGGTCAGCGCTTCCGGTTGGAACAGTGTTTCAACCTCTACCTCCATAGCAGCGCAGAGCTTTTCGGCGGTAGTCTTGCTGCCCCTGCCGTCCTTGCAGAGCTTTTCAAGAGTAGAAGTGCCGATGTTGGCTGCGTCACACAGCCGCTGCCGACAGATATCGTTGTCCCTGATGAACTTGTCAAAATCCACCTGACAGATATAAACGCCGTCAACTCGGATTCCCTCCTGCTTCAGCATATCCATAAAAGCATTTATGTGCTCCGGGCCTATCTGCTCCATGCGCAAATGTCCGAGAGCTGGCTCAATGCGTTTTTGGAGAAGTGTGTATTGCGATAGGGTAGTGCTTTTCAGATTGCCCGAAGCGTAGTTTTTGTTCCAGTAGTCCGTAAACTCCGAAAAGGTCATGTGTTGGTCAAGCTTGCTCTGCCGCTTACACTTTTCCTCAAGCAGTACCTTTTGTCGGGTCAACTCTTTTTGAATCTGGAGCTCGGTCATCCCTTTCGGCGGTCTCCATTGTACCTCGATGAATCGCCGCTTACCGGTTTTGGGGTCGAAGCCGTTCGATTCTCTGATGCGATAACCCTTGCCTCGTTTTTCAACCGATGCCATGGTATCACCTCTTTATTCTTGCAGGTATAGGAATAATGCCAACGGTAGTTTCGATCACAGGCTTTTCGGGCTGGGGAATAGTGCCGCCGCTCTGAATGAACTCGTAGAACACATTCCAGATGATGAGCGTTTTGCGGCCGATCTTAATGCAGGGTATCGCGCCGTTCTTGCAGAGAAACCGAATGCTGCTCTCGGATATACCGAGGTTTTCCTCGCGACAGCGCTTGGCGATTCCGCCGGGCGTGTCGTACAGAGGGTGGTGATTTTCCGCGCTTGCCTTAAGCGCAGGGTTTAGGGTAACGTTGTTTGTTTCCATGGTTGTGTACCTCCTTCAAATAGATAATATGTTATTGAAAACCTTAAGAGTGCATAAAGCAACAGATGCCATAGAAGACTAAGGTGTTTTTCAAATATCATTTCTTGAAGACGCTTTGTGGGTATCGCTTCGGTTTTTGGCTTTAGGATTAAGATGTTCATTCTATCCCTCCATTCGTTGTTGCCTCCATTATAGCACATTAGTTGATTTCGCGACAGGTTATGTGGAGAGTAGTTGACATTTCAAAAACTTGACTATTAGTGCGTTTTATGGTATAATTGACATAAAACGCAAAGGGAGTTGACAAAACTTTATGGGAGACACTATTACCAGATTATATCCATCCAGCCCGTTTCAGAGGATTTTATCAAAGATTATTCGCGAGCTTTCTGTTAACGAGGAATTGTATAAAAAATCACTGGAGTTATTCATTTCACCCGATGGGTGCAACTACATAATTAAGAAGGACAGGATGAGCAAAATACTGCATATCGAGGAAAAAACACAAAATCCCAGTGAAAAAGTCTCATGTGTGATTCCAAAGAAATACTATCGTTTTTTTGAAGATGAGTGTTTCAAAAATCGATTCTTCAGTAATGTAAAAGAGCAATTAAGCCTGGTTGACGAAGTCAGTGTTTTAGATATAGTCGACTATATTGATGAGAATTTCATATCCTTTCAACAAAATGACGGAAATAATGTAGCATACATCGCAGCTGTTTTGAGAGAAAAGCTGGATGAAGAGCGTGAACGAATAAGCAATCATGTAGAAATACTTAATTCAAAACTGCGTGAACAGAAATCCTTCTATGGACGTCAAGATGAATTATATGAGATTAAGCAGTGCTTGAATAGTCAGGGATACGCAATTTTATCCGGAGAACCCGGAGTCGGGAAAAGCGAAATTGCTTTATACTACGCCCTAAACTCAAATGCCAATGAATCCGGTGAGAAAAAGTATGAAACCATAATTTGGATTAAATTTCGTGAGTCCTTGGAAGAAACCTTCAGGGACATATTAAGGTATCATTCAAATGATACTTATCTTGCCAGCAAGCCAAAAGCTTTCAGTATTGCTGTGTCTGCGCTTAATAATATCGGGAAAAAGGCTTTGGTAATCATTGAAAGAATGAATATAGATTTTCGAAATGATATAGATTTATCGGAGGATGTTAAGAAATTTCGATTTGACCTTATTATTACGACCAGAAGCAAAGTGCCAGATTCAGTTTTTGTACCTTACTTACATAGCAAATATTTTTATAGAATCGATCAGCAGCTTAGGGAGATCAATATCGATTATTTGACGGTGAATAATTCTTTGGCTTGTAATCCATTTACTACGATTATTAATTTGCTAAACAGCAACCATGCGCCTTATTATAAGTATGAAATAAAAAACTCCGGCAAGTTTGGAAAACAAAAGTTAACTACTAGGGCGTGGCTGAATCGTCTATATGGATTTTACAATATGCCGGATGGTGAAAGGAAAGTACTAATGTTCCTTTCCATATTTGCTAACCAACCTTACCCCTTCGCTTTTGTTACAAAAGTCATTCCGATATGCAATCAGGTAATGATAGATAGAATGGTTGCTCTAGGATGGATTATCATATCTGATCAAAGTGAAAAAATGTATCAGAATGCCTTTCCGTGGTGGAAATACTATCATGATTACCCTAATTCTATCAGCATTGATGAGTTTGATGGTATGTGTTCTAGGGTTGAGAGGATATTCAACCAACACAAAGACGAAGAAGGGATTAATTCTGATATTTATTATTGCGGTTATCTTGCTTTAAAAATTTATGGCAACGATTTGAAGTGGTACTTCCTCAGAAAAGAAATAGCAAATCGGATTTACCTAACAAACCAATCTTTTTCGCTGCAAATCATGATGGGTATCGGTTCCGGTGCAGAGATGGCATTTGATATTGCTAATAACTACACAATCGAAGCCAACAAGGCAATAGAATCAGCTTACCCAACACTGAAACAGTATCTGGAAGTATGGTTTTCAAAGAATACTGATTCAAAAATTGGATATCTATCAACTTATATTACTGATAAACTATCTAATGACATTTTCCTAATAAATCAATGGGCAGAAAAGTTTTTGGAATGCTATATCCTTCATACATTCTATGATTATAAGGAATATGAAACCTGTATCAGACATACAATTGAAGGCTACAGGTCAGAGAAAGCTCTGATTGATCGCACCAAATGCAATGAGGGTGACTTTTCTGCAGTGATACAAGACATTAATTATGCCATAGAACCTCAATCCAGCACTATATATAAGACTTTGCGAAAATATTGCGAAAAGAACAGCATAGATTTCCCAGACAAAAAGATAAGTAAACTCGTTTCCAAGTTCAAGGAACTTGTTCCAATGATTGTGCTTATTGAAAAGCTGAATGATATTGTTTGTATGAGTCAACCGAAATCATTAACGCAAGCACAATTGTCTGAGGTTGAAAGCAGTATTAGAAAATATCTCACCAGTCCGAATAATACACATGCTCTTTTGTTTTGCAATGCAATGGCAACATTGTACATTATATTAGGTATTCCGGATTCTGCCGAAAGTATGCTTGATCAAAGCCAGAATTACGTAACCGTATCTGAAAATGAGCTCATGTACAGTATTACCGCATCGCTTGTTCGAACAAAGATAGAATTTTTTCGGTGTTGGGGTCAAGCAGATGAAGATATTACAAATGATGAAATCATGAAGAATATTGATGTAATATCCAAAGAGTTTGACAGCCTTGATCCAATTCACAGACTGCTTGGCAGATGTAATTTTTACTGCTATGTATCTCTGCTACTATCTAACACCAATCATATTGAAGTATGTTCATGGCTTGATTCACAAAGCAATAAGCTTTGGAAACAATACCAGGAGTCGGGTAAGCATTGCTCTGAAATATGCAAATCCACATTTCTTCCTAGTAATATATCTGATGAGTGAATTGTCTCTTCTCCAAAAGAAAATGAAACATAAACCAGCAGGAGCCTCAAGCCCCTGCCGGTCATCATATTCGGTTGAATTTACTCGGATAGCAGAAAATCTCTGATATTCTTATGCTGATATCCGTCCCTGCTGAAGTCGAACTCGTCCAGCGTGAGGACATACTTTGGGAAGTTATCGGGAATATCCCTGAACGCGCCGAATTCCCGTTCGACGGTCTTTTCGTCCGCAAGCAGGTAAGCAACCTGATAATACGCACGCTTCCCGGATTTTTCAGCAACAAAATCCACCTCAAGCTGCTTGTTCTTGCCGATTGTCACATCATAGCCGCGGCGCAGCAGCTCCATATACACGATGTTCTCAAGAACCATTCCGATGTCACGGAAATTGTTGCCGTAGATAGCCTCGCGTATTCCGTGGTCGGTCAGATATACCTTTTCCTGAAACTGAAGCATATTCTTTCCGATGAGATCCTGACGGGGAACAAGGCTTATCAGACTGGCGGAGCGGCAGTATTCCAGATAGTTGTACAGCGTTTCGTTTGAGATAGTGCGGCTCTCGCTTTTGAGGTACTTAATTATGCTGGTCGCGGAGAAGGTATTGCCTATCGAACCGACAAGGTACATCAGCAGCCGCTTGAACTGCTCGACATCACGAATCTTGTTTCGTGCGACGATATCCTTTATCATTATGGAGTCGTAAATGTCGCTGAGATACTGCTTTTTCTCGCGCTCTCCCATCGGGAATTGGTAGAGAAACGGCATTCCGCCCCACTGAGTGTAGGTCTGAAAAGCCTCTTTCTCGGACTTGTCGGGAAGCATTTGTGTTACTTCCTTGAATGAAAACGGGTAGATATTGAACTTTACATAGCGCCCCGCAAGATAAGTAGCAAGCTCACCCGAAAGCAGCTTTGCGTTTGAGCCGGTCACATAGATGTCGCAGTCAAAGTCAATCATGCAGGAGTTTACAAGCGTTTCCCAGCCGTTAAGCTCTTGAACCTCATCAAGAAACAGGTAGGTCTTGGACTTGTTTTTCTCGCAAACCGACTTGATATAAGCGTAGGTTTCGTCAACGCTCTTGACATAATCCACGGTTCTGGTTTCAAAATTTATTGATACGAATTGCTCGGCGGGAATGCTGCTCTCTTTCAACTCGTCTTGAATTAAGGTCAGCATGACAGACTTTCCGCAGCGGCGGATTCCTGTCAGCACTTTTACAATGTTCTGCCCAATAAACGGGCGAATCTGTTTCAGGTACAATTCTCGTTTGATCATACTATCACGCTCCTTGCCTATATAGTATATCACATTTTTAACGAAAAATCAATAGCAAAACAGGTATAGTTTTCGACACGGCGAAAACTATGCTCAAAGAAACCTATTATCTGAAATGTAATTCGTTCTGTCACAAAAATCACAGTTGTAATACAACGGGGCGGTCACGGGGAGGGGGGGTCTCCAAGGGGGAGGGCGAACGAACGATGCGAAGCATCGCGAGTTCTTAGCCCTCCCCCTTGGAAAATATTAAAAGGGCTCCGCCCTTTTAATATTATGTTAGTATTTTAATTATTGATTACAATATTTAGCCGCTGTTTATGAGTTGTTTTTACGACACATCATTTTATATCACACATACTTATTGACTATATTCCAGAATAGCAGTATAATAATGATACGGAGGTGGTGTAATGTCAATAAGCAGATTGTCCGAGGTCTTGCAAATCAACTACGATGTGCCCAAAGGCATACACGAACTGTATTCACTTCTTGAAAAGGGCTTGCAGGACGACAAGAACGGAGATGTTGTATCATTCCGCGAGGAACTTGACAGCATAAGAAGCGAGATTAACGACTGATGTATAAAGGAGACAAAAAGTATGACTGAAAAAGAAAAAATGATAGCGGGAAAAATCTATGACCCGTCCGACAAAGAACTTGTTACGCTCAGAGCAAAAGCACATAGGCTTTGCAAGGAGTACAATGAGCTTCTTGAAACAGATGAAAAGCGCACAGAGATTATAAAGGAACTTGGGATATCAGGTGATTCTTGCTATTTTCAAGGACCTGTTCAATTCGATTATGGTTGCTTCACATCGGTAGGAAAGAATTTCTATGCAAATTTCAATTTCACATGTGTTGATTGTTGCCCTGTTACAATTGGTGATAATGTTTTCGTCGGTCCTAATGTTTCGCTTCTCACTCCTATTCATCCGCTTCGTTGGCAGGACAGAAATCAGTATGTTAAGCAAGACGGAACTCCTACCGATAAAGAATACGCAAAACCCATAACTATTGGCAGCAACTGTTGGATTGCAGGTAATGTCACAATATGCGGTGGCGTTACTATCGGCGAGGGTTGCGTTATCGGTGCTGGAAGTGTAGTAACAAGAGATATTCCGCCAAATTCGCTTGCGGTAGGTGTGCCGTGCCGTGTAGTCCGTGAGATAACAGAAGCAGATTCGTTGGATAATCATCCCGAATTGTCCTGAAATTGAACATCTCGGAATAGCAAACCTGGCTGCCGCTTTGGATTCTCCCACCTGACCAAACCTATCAATTTTGAAAACGGCTCAGAGCGTGGAACTCTGAGCCGCATTATGTTTATTTGGATAACGCCAACCGTATAAGCTCCCCGGCTCTGTCAACAAGGAACAACGGGATATTCAGCAAATTCCCGTCCAGAGATAGGTTCATCAGCGAGAATCTCACCATAAGCGGAGTCTGCTCTTGATACTGCTGCGAGTATTTCTTCAGGCTGGTCGACTTCACATTTGTCCCCGCTTTGCATTCCACAGGGATTATGTCATTGTCAAGCTGAACAATGAAATCCACCTCATAGGGAGCTTCCGCCCAGTACCTTGGCGTTGTTTCAAGCTGTCTTGACAGGCTTTGCAGGACGAAATTCTCGGTAAGCGCACCTTTGAACTCCGTGAACAGCCGATTGTACTCAGCAAAAGCGCTGGTAGCAAGGTGAGAATGCTTACGGAGCAGTCCTACATCTGACATATAGATTTTGAAAGCAGTCAGGTCGTCATAAGTCGACAGCGGTAGCCCCGGCTTGCTTATCCGGAACGTTTTGCGCGCCAAATCCGCATTGTAGAGCCAGTTGAGAGCATTCTCGTATTCTCTTGCCCGTGCGCCGTCCTTTACTGCGCTGTACAGGAATTTCTTGTTTTCACGCGCAAGCTGTGACGGCAGCGAGTCCCATATAAGCTGAACTTTCGGAACGTCTGTCGGGTCAGCATGCTTGGCAAAATCGTTCTCGTAAGACATCAGAATATCGGACAGCACACGGTCGGCTTCCTTGATATCGCCGTCCTCCGTCCAGACAAGAACAGGCTCCGGCATTCCACCAACCACGAAGTACATTTTCAGCTTTTCGACCAACGGATTGAAGAATGCGTCCGGTATAGGCGCTATCTCGTTTAATCCCAAAAGGTAATCAGCGAGATTTTCCGCTCCGTCCGCAAGGAGATACTCCATGAAAGTCATCGGACCCATTTCCAGAAAGTCCACCTTGCCAACAGGGAATCCCTGCGACAGCTTTATTCCCAGAAGCGAGCCCGCGCTTGCCACATAGTATTCCGGAGCGTCCTCGCAGAAATACTTCAGCGAATTGAGAGCCTCCGGACAAGCCTGTATTTCGTCAAAGATTATCAGCGTGTCCGTAGTTATCTTCTGTCCGCTTGCCATTGCGAGGTTCTGCAATATGCGGCGAACATCCTTCGTTGATTGGAAAAACTGTCGGTACTCGGATTCCTTGTCAAAGTTGAAATAAGCGTAACCGTCAGGGAAACTGCGTCCGAACTCCTGAAGCGCCCATGTCTTGCCAATCTGCCGTGCGCCCTTGACTATCAGCGGCTTTCTTCGCTTTGAGCTTTTCCATTTCTGAAGCTCATCCAGTACGAATCGTTTCATAAGCTCACCCCCATATTCTCATTATACCCTCTTTTTTCTTTTAAGTCAAGAAAAATCACGATATTTTATATAATTATGTGATAATTCTCACACAATTTATAAAAAATATGTGAGTAAAGCGTACAGAGGCAAGAGCATTACGCCCTTACCTCATTTTTTATATATCACCCGCACCGACCGATTACATATTCAATCACCGACTTCTTCGGAATAAGCCATACTCTGCCGTCGTGGAGAGCCTTTATATGTCCGCTCCTTAGCAGCTGGTATGCCTTGCTGCGCCCGATACGCAGCATATCCTGCAATTCCTCTATGGTCACTATGTCTTTGTATTCACTGAACATCATTGCGCTCCTTTCCGTCAAGTAAATCGCTTATGCGAACACCTTGTTTTTCCAGCATTGAGTAAATTGCTTCAACAATCTCCGTTCCATTGGAATGTGTCAAGGCTCGGAATGGCTCTGAGAGAAAGAAGCTCTCTATCTCGGTAATTCTTGCTTTCGCTCCCCAGTCGTTGGGATTATTAACGAGCCTATGAACGCAATCGGAATACTCCTGCATTGGCTTTGTAACCTGAACAAGAATACACGGAGGAAGCTCGTCTTTATATGCAGTTATATCAATACCGCTGTCGCCACCGTGCTGTGAAATGGTTGTTCTGTAGCCCATAGCATGAAGCAGGTCTGCAACAAATTCCTCAAGGTCGTAGCCTTTAAGGTTTTTGCTGAGTTCTTTCAGAATAAAGTCGCGTGTGGATTCAACTATGTCATTATAAGTTGCAGCAACGCTATCGTCAGAATCGGTATCGACAATTTCTGCCTTAAAGTTATTGTCGAGCGCAGCTAAAAATTCACCGGCATAATTCTTTATTGTAAACAGCGACATTGCTGAGCCAATCTCATACAAAGCGCCCTGAGAAAACGCTGTTCTCGGCAGATGTTTCAGCCACTTGACAGTTCTCTGCTGAACATACTCGCCGGCTTCCTGTACATAAGGCTGTTCTGTTGACGTGAATGTGCAGTCCGCAGGTTGAGGTTTTATGGCTGCGATAGTACATGTGAATCGCCGATTCCATGAGGTCTGCCCAAGGCATTTTCGTTTTGTGATAGCAAAGTGTCATAGGGTGGGTGACAATCTCCATTCCATCGTTCAGGCTTCCATCGGATTTGATGTAGATGTGGTCCGCAAGCCGGTTGCCGATACCCAGAAGCGTGTCAGCATGGTCGCTGTCCTTGCCGCCCTCATCGATTTCAAGTTCAACGCCGTAATAACGCTTGCTGTCACCAAAGAAGATGGGTTCGGGCTTGTAGCTGTACTCATGAATGGAACTCTGGCAGCGTTCCTCATAACAGCGGTCGCAGTAGGGATAATCGTCGTCATCATCGTAGTTGGCGTAGTCCCGATGAATGATTCGCCCGCAGCATTCGCAGGTGGTGTAGTAATCATCGTAGCAGC
>JAGAJA010000071.1 GCA_017829075.1 Oscillospiraceae bacterium
CTGATTAAAGCGAAGCGTATCAAAATCAGCCGCGTGAGTTCGCTCGTTTGAACGGGGCGATTTTGATTTAATCAGCGTTTCCCTGGATATCAGCACTGTCTCTCTGCAAATCTTTTCCCTCATTCAAACGGTTATTAGTATGAAAGGAGCTGCTAAAATGGGTTTTCTTCATATTTACTGCGGAGACGGAAAGGGAAAGACCACCGCTGCGCTTGGACTTGCCGTAAGAGCCGCCGGCGCCGGAATGAGGGTTCATATCATACAGTTGCTGAAAGGCTCGGATACGGCGGAGCTTTCCGTGCTTCGGGGAATTCCGGGAATAACGCTCACCCGCTGTGACAGGAATTACGGATTTTTCAACACAATGACCGACGCGGACAAGGCTGAGATTACCCTTTGCCATAATTCTTTGCTGGAGGAGGGGTATTCCCTTGTGAGAGCCGGAAAGGTCGATATGCTGATAATTGACGAGTTCAATGCAGCGTACTGCCTTGACCTTATCGACAGGAAAGCGGCGGAGCAGTTCCTGACGGAGAAGCCCGGAAATGCTGAGCTGGTGATAACCGGCAGAGATCCCGCAGAAATCTTCGTAGAGGCGGCGGACTATGTGAGCGAGATAAAATGCGTCAAGCACCCCTATTCGCAGGGAGTGAATGCCCGCAGGGGAATAGAATACTAAGGAAGCGCCGCGCAGTCAGCCTGTACTGAGGCTATTTACCGGGCTTTTTTGAGCATATTGCTCAACTGTGAACGGTGAATTTGGTCAATATGCCAAAAATTGTGCCTGAAACTACGAATATTTGTGCGTAATTTTTGATAATTATTTAACAGATTTAGTCAATTTCTCTTGACATTTCACATTCTTTGTGTTAGAATTGATGTGCGCAAGAAACAGAAAGATAATCTCTCCCGATATTGCGTCCGTAATGAGGCGGCGATTTTGGGAGTTTTTCTATGTGCAGAACAAAATAGAAGCGGAATACATATATAAATACCCGCTTCTGAACGGAGGTAACTATATGGTATTATCAGCCATACTTGCCGTTGTCGTTTTTGTCGTCATGTTTATCATGTCGGCGAGGGACAGGCTGTCCAGAACGGCGGCAATGGGCATGAGCGCGCTGGGAACAGTCCTGCTGCTTTTCGGTACATTCATGGGTCTTTCCAGCGATGATTCAGGGCTTATCGCGAAGATCGTTGCAGTGCTTATCTTTGTGGTGATGTTCGTACTCATCATAATGGACAAGATAGAGCGGCATATTGTAACTCTTTGCTGCGGACTTGCAACCCTTGTCATGGTGTTCGGAATCTGCATGAAGAGCTTTGAAGCCGTCTGGGAAACACTGAATGTTGCGAACATATTTACGGCTCAGTTCTGGTACGCGGCAGGCTCGGCGGAGGAAAGCTCCAGCGGAATAAACTGGGCAACGATAATCTTCATTGCTGGTATGATGGTAATGGTTGAGGGTATGGCTAAGGCAGGCTTCTTCAGATGGCTGTGCATGACGCTGGCAAAGCTTGTTAAGTATAAGGTAATTCCTCTTTTCATCACGTTTATGCTGATGTCTGCTGTGCTTTCAATGTTCATCGACAGCATTACGGTAATACTGTTCCTTGCGGCTGTTACCGTGGAGCTTGCTCAGCTTCTTAAATTCAATCCTATCCCGATGATATTGTCGGAGGTGTTCTGCGCAAACCTCGGCGGCTCGGCGACCATGTGCGGAGATCCGCCAAACATCATTGTCGGCACCTCTCTCGGATATTCCTTCGCGGACTTCCTCACAAATACAGGTGTGATCGCGGGTATTTCTCTGGTGTTTGTGCTTGTATATTTCTTCCTTATTTTCAGAAAAGAACTGAGTGAGGCAAGCAAGCACAATATCGACACCTCCAAAATGCCCGATCCGAAGGAAGCGATCACCGATAAGAAGAGCTTCATCATTAGCATTGTTATCTTCCTGATCGCGGTTGTTCTGCTGGTAACTCACGCGCAGACAGGACTTACTGTTGCGTTTATCGGCGGAGTTGTGGCTGTCCTGACGCTGGCAACCTCCGGAAAGAGCTGCCTTGAGCTGCTGAAAAAGGTGGATTACAAGACCCTGCTGTTCTTTGTCGGACTGTTTGTTGTAGTCGGCGGTCTTGAGCAGACTGGAGTGCTGGTTGTCGTTGCGGACTTCATTGGCAGCATAAGCGGCGGAAACGCTCTCCTCATGGTGGCTATAATCATCTGGATCTCGGCTATCGCAAGCTCTGTGGTGGACAACATTCCGTTTGCCGCAACAATGATCCCGATAATAAAGACCCTGTCCCTTACCACTGGAACAAGCCTCGATGTTCTTGCATGGTCGCTGTCCCTCGGTACTGACATCGGCGGAAGCGCAACTCCCATCGGAGCTTCTGCAAACGTTGTGGGAACCTCTGTTGCCGCAAAGCACGGCTATCCGATCGGCTGGGGAAGATATCTCAAGGCGTGTGTTCCGGCAACGGTCATTGTGCTGGTTATCTGCACCGTCAGCATATTCCTTAGATACGGCGCTGAGCTTGGTATCTACTGATCATTATAATTCCCTCATCTTTGGGTGAGGGAATTAAAATATCTGATTTTTCCCGGCTGGAAATCGTGAAATGCTTGGGGGAAAACTGTTGAAAAAATCATGCTTATATGGTAAAATATGATCAGGGAAATTGAAATCATCAGGGCTTAGTCCCTTACATGGAGGAAGTTATATGGAAAAACAGCTTATTATCTCCGTAGGACGTGAATTCGGAAGCGGAGGACATATCGTTGCCGCAAAGCTGGCGGAGCATTTCGGTTTGCCGCTTCTGGACAGCAATATCCTCGGCGAGATCGCAAAGGAGAAGAACACCAGCGAGGAGTACCTCAGAAAATACGATGAGAGCGCGAGAAATCTTCTGTTTTCCCGCACGGTAAACGGCTTCAGCAACTCCCCGGAGGAGGTAATCGCCCAGATGCAGTTTGAATACATCAAGAACAGGGCAGCCGCAGGGGAGAGCTTTGTGGTTATAGGCAGGTGCTCAGATTATATCCTGCGGGACAATCCCGGTCTGGTGCGTGTGTTCATTCTTGGCGACATGGATTCCAAGATCAAGCGCACGGCGGAGCGGGAGGGCATTTCCGCTGAAAGAGCAAAGTACCGTATTGAGCAGCACGACAAGCGCCGCAAGTATTATCACAATACGCATTGCGATACAAAATGGGGCGATTCCAGAAGCTATGATATCACTGTCAACTCTTCAAGACTGGGTATTGACGGAACAGCAGAGCTGCTTATCAGATACATTGAGATTAAGAATGCGTAATACTATTGCCGCCGTGCATAAATCACGGCGGCTTTTGTGTTATTCGACAGAAAAACCTAGTTTTGCCCGCAAAGCGGGCTTTTGAAATCCGTTTTTTGCCCCAGCTCTGCCGGGGCAAAAAACACTTCTATCCGCACAAGTGTACTGGCAACGGCTTACGCCTTATGCCTTACGCGCGCAGGGCGGATGTTCGGCGCAGCAGGATGCTGCAA
>JAGAJA010000072.1 GCA_017829075.1 Oscillospiraceae bacterium
TTGCAGCATCCTGCTGCGCCGAACATCCGCCCTGCGCGCGTAAGGCATAAGGCGTAAGCCGTTGCCAGTACACTTGTGCGGATAGAAGTGTTTTTTGCCCCGGCAGAGCTGGGGCAAAAAACGGATTTCAAAAGCCCGCTTCGCGGGCAAAACTAGGTTTTTCGACAAGCTGATAATATATTATGTATAAGGAATAAAAATCATGACGATGTTAAAATCCGATTTCAACTATGAGCTTCCGGAGGAGCTTATCGCGCAGACCCCGGCTGAGCCGCGGGACAGCTCCCGGCTCATGGCGATAGACAGAGCCACCGGCGAGATAACCCACGATCATTTCTATAATATATGCAATTACCTTGAACCGGGTGATTTGCTGGTGATGAACGACAGCAAGGTATTCCCTGCCCGCATCTACGGAACAAAGCGCGGCACAGGAGTTCCGGTGGAATTCCTGCTGCTGAAGCGGCTCAGCCTTACCGAGTGGGAAACGCTGGTAAGACCCGGACGCAGGCTGAAGCCCGGCGCGGTGGTGGACTTCCCGGAGGGGCTTTCCGCTGAGGTTCTTGACACGGTGAACGACGGAAACAGGCTGGTAAAATTCACGTTTGAAGGGGATTTCTTCGACATTCTGGACAGAATAGGTCAGATGCCGCTGCCGCCATACATTACAGAAAAGCTTCAGGACAAGGACAGATACAACACAATCTACTGCCGGGAAACCGGCTCTGCCGCCGCTCCTACTGCGGGGCTGCACTTCACGGATAATGTGTTCCGCTCCCTTGCGGAAAAGGGCGTGGATACTGCCTATGTCACGCTTCACGTTGGTCTGGGTACGTTCCGTCCGGTTAAGGAGGACAATATTCTCGACCACAAAATGCACGTTGAGCATTATTCCGTGCCGGAAATAACCGCACAGAAGATCCGCCGCTGCAAGGCTAACGGCGGCAGGGTGATCTCTGTCGGTACTACCTCCTGCCGCACGCTGGAGTCCGCCGCCGGAGTTCAGCCGGAGCTTTTCACTCCCACGGACGCTGACAAGGGAAATTCCCCGCTGACCGGCTCGGACAGCCCTATACTCACTCAGGACACCGGAATATTCATCTACCCCGGCTATGAATTTAAAGTGATAGACGGACTGATAACAAACTTCCACCTGCCGGAAAGCACCCTAATTATGCTGGTGAGCGCGTTCCTCGGACGCGAAAGGACTCTTCACGCATATGAAGTTGCTGTAAAGGAAAGGTACAGATTTTTCTCCTTCGGCGATGCAATGTACATTGGAAACAGGAAATGATCTAACCTCAAAACACGAAACCGGGCGCACTGTCATGCCGTACAGTGCGCCACAGACTATTGAAAAACTGAGAGCGGAGCGACAAAACCGCGCGGAGCGCGGAATTGTTTTTCGCTTCCTTTTGGTACAAAAGGAAGTAGGGTATGGGGCGAAGCCCCATTTTGATCCGCGCGAAGCGCACTTCTTCTTTTCTTTCCATCTGTACCATATCTCCTTTGAGAAGAGCGAAGCGATTTTTCAAACGAACACTGCTTTTTCTACAAACTGCTAGCGCACTGTTATGCTATACAGTGCGCCTTTTTTTCACATCGTATCCGTGGATTTGCACAATTTATTTACACAGTTTTTTTCATCTCACAAAAAACAATTTTACATTTATCATAAAACTATCACATAAAAGAGTTATAATTCAATTACAACAAAACAAAGAACAGCATGGTGGTGACGGTTACGGCATACGCGAATACTTTCATGAGGCGGGAGATAAAATATCTCCTGGACGAGCAGATGAAGCTGGATATACTGGAGCGTATCTCCCCCTACATGACGGAGGACAGATACTCCAACCAGACCATAAGCTCCCTATACTGCGACAGCGACGAGGATATTCTTATACGGACTTCACTGGATAAGCCGGTTTATAAGGAAAAGCTCAGACTAAGGGCTTACGGCAGACCGGAGGACGACAGCCGAGCTTTTCTGGAGATCAAGAAAAAGTTCGACGGGATAGTTTACAAGCGCCGTGCAAAAATGACCTATTCGCAGGCATGGAATTATCTGGTGAACGGCACGCTTCCGGACTTCCCCGGCTACAACGAAAAGCAGGTAATGTCCGAGATAAGCTACATGATCCAGCGAAACAAGCTAAAACCAAAAGCGGCAATATTCTACGACCGGCGCTCGTTCTTTGGAAATGAAAACCACGAACTCCGGCTCACTCTTGACGGAAACGTGAGATACCGCCTTTCAGAGCTTGATCTGAGAAACGGAACGGACGGCATACAGCTTGACCGCCAGCCGTTCTGCGTTATGGAAATAAAATCCGCAGACGCAGTTCCGCTCTGGCTTGCAGGAATTCTGTCGGAGCTTGAGATCTACCCCGGTTCATTCTCGAAATACGGTTCCGTTTACCGGGAAAAGCTTATGACGACCCACGAAAAATCAACAATTATTTAACTTTGGAGTGTAAGACATGTTTGAATCAATAATCAGTTCCACAGGACTCACCGCAGACTCTGCGATAATCTGCACCGCCGCTTCCCTCGGTTTTGGACTTCTTGCCGCATTGCTTTACCGGCTCGGCTCAAAAAAGCCGTCACGGAGCCTCTTGATAACTCTGATAATCCTTCCGACGCTGGTTCAGGCGGTCATCATGCTTGTAAACGGCTCTGTCGGCGCGGGAATTGCGGTAATGGGCGCGTTTAATCTGGTACGTTTCCGTTCCGCCCCCGGCTGCGCTAAGGATATCTGCTATATTTTCTACACAATGTGCATCGGTCTTGCGACAGGAATGGGATACATAGGCTTTGCTGTGCTGCTTGCCATTGCTGTGGGAGTAGTTCTTGCAGTCCTCGGTTTTATCCCGTGGTTCAGAAATTCACAGCACAAGATGCTGCTGCGCATAGTTATCCCGGAAAATCTTGAATATAACGGAGTTTTTGACGAAATTTTCAAGGAATATCTCTCAAGCGCAGAGCTTGTTCAGGTAAAGACCACCGCAATGGGAACTCTTTTCGACCTGCGTTATGAGGTCACAGAAAAAGACCCCTCCCGCCAGAAGGAAATGCTGGACAAGATCCGTGCTCTTAACGGAAATCTTACTATCTCGATAGGCGCGCTGCAACAGCCCGGCGAAGCCCTTTAAACCCGACCTTATAAGGAGTGATACAATATGAATTCCAGCTTGAAAGCGCTTGCGGCGCTGTGTACTTTAGCAATATCAGTAAACACCGGCTGCTCTGGTCAGCCTGCGTCCTCCGGTGAGATCACATCGGAAGCAGAAAGCTCCTCGGTTCCCGCAGCAGATACATCTGACGCAGCGGAAAGCAGTACAGTAAGCATATCAGAGATCAAAACGGTAAGCGACAAGGATCTCACCCCCGCCACTAATTCCGGCAGCACAATCACATTCAATGATAACGGCGCGGAAATCAGCGGAAGCGGAGCTTCTGTCAGCAGTAAGGTCGTAACTATCAGTAAGGCAGGAACTTATTCCGTTTCCGGAAGCTGCTCCGACGGTCAGCTTATAATTGACTGCGGGAAAAACGATGACGTTTACCTCATTCTGAACGGTCTTGAACTTACCTGCTCAAACGGCCCGGCAATATTGTGCGAGAATGCCGACAAGCTGACTATCACCCTCGGCGAGGGATCGGTCAATACTCTGTCAGACGGTTCAGGCTACACTGAGGAGACTGCCGAGGACACCGGTGCGGCGCTTTTTTCAAGGGATACACTGGTTATCAACGGCACCGGAACACTCACTGTCAACGGCGTATATAAGGACGGTATCAAGAGCAAGGACGGACTTAAACTGTGCGGAGGAACGATAAACGTCACCTCCGTTGAGGACGGAATTATCGGCAAGGACTATCTGCTCGCCGCCGCAGGAACTGTAACTGTGAAAAGCGGATTTGACGGGTTAAAATCCACCAATTCTTCCGAAACCGACAAGGGATACATCAACGTCACCGGAGGAAGCTACACTCTCGAATGCGGCAATGACGGAATACAGGCGGAAACCGATCTCCTTATCTCCGGCGGTGATATCAACATAGTTTCCGGAGGCGGAAGTGCAACAGTAGAGCATACCGCTGAACAGCCGGGAGGCTTCGGCGGAGGTCGCTGGGGAGATTTCTCAGGCGGCGGCGCTGCGAAATTTGATTTCAGCGACATGACCTCCTCTGACGGAACCTCTGCGGAAAGCATGAAGGGCGTCAAGGCGGGAACTTCAATAAAGATCTCCGGCGGCGAGATCACAGCGGACTGCGCGGACGACACTATCCATTCCAACGGTGAAGTCACCATTGAGGGCGGAATTCTGACCCTTTCAAGCGGAGATGACGGAATACACACCGACACGATCCTGACAATAAGCAATGGTGAAATAAACATCAGCACAAGCTATGAGGGCTTAGAGGGCAACGGAATTGAAATCACCGGCGGAACGATCAATCTTAAAGCCTACGACGACGGATTAAACGCCAGCGGAAGTGTGACATCAGACGGTTCATCGCCTTATATCACCATTTCCGGAGGAAGTATTACAGCCAACGCCGACGGCGACGGAATTGATTCCAATGGCACTGTTTCCATGAGCGGCGGTACGCTGGTGGTATACGGCCCGACAAACAGCGGAAACGGCGCTCTGGATTACGAAAAGTCCTTCGCAATGAGCGGCGGAACACTTATAGCCCTCGGCTCTCAGGGAATGGCTCAGGCGCCCAGCACACTTTCTCAGCCCTGCCTGTCGGTATACGGCAGCGTAGCTGAAAACAGCACGATAGAAGTGCGCAATTCCTCCGGAGATGTGATACTCAGCACGGTAACTCCAAAGAAGTGCGAGTCGCTGATATTCTCCACATCGGAATTCGTCAGCGGGCAGGACTACTCGATATACGCAAACGACAGCCTTATCACAACAGTCACCGCAACTGACGGAGTAAGCGGTGACGGAGCGACCGGAAGCGGCTTCGGCAACTGGAATCAGGACGGCGGCGCCGGCTGGGGCGGCGGAATGAAGCCCGGACGCGGTGACAATGACAACTTCACACGACCCGAAAAACCTGCCAACGGCGAAATGCCTGATATGCCCGATAAGCCCGATATGCCCGATAAGCCTGGCAACGGTGAAATGCCGACACCTCCCGACGGAACAACCGATAACGCAACAGCATAAAAATAACTCCCGGCTAAGGCGTGCCACCTTTAGTCGGGAGATGTTTTTTATTCGTGATGTTCAATTACAAGCGCCGTTCCACCGTGAACTATTATTCTGCCGATATCTTCGGTGATCTCGTTGCTTACTCCGAGGGGGTAGGCATTGTCAAAGCGATAGCGCACAACTCCGTATTTCATGCCGTACTCGCTGACCATGCAGGTTTCCCCGTAGGAAAACACCGAAACATATCCGTGAAATTTCGGGATTTCCGCTTCCCTCTCGTGTACGAGATAAATACGCTCGCATTCGCTTATGATCACCGCGTTCACTCCGCGGTTTCTGAGCAGCTCAAGAGTCTGGATATTCGCAATGGTATGGTCAGTTCTGCCGCCAAGAGCGCAGTACAGCCGTATCTCATCGCAGCCCTCCTCTATCGCAGTTTCACAGGCAAGTATCGTGTCCGTGTCGTCCTTTTCCGGGTCGGCGCGGATTACTTTTATCCCGGAGGGCGGAGTGCACTCCGCGCTGTCAAAATCCCCAACTGCTATATCCGGGGTAATCCCTGCCGCAAGCGCATGGTCAAGACCTTTGTCAGCGCAGATTATTAGTCCCTCCGGCTTTTCCGGAATAAATCCGTCCGGCGCGCCGCAGATTATTGAACAGATTTTCGGCATTTCGTCACTCCCAGTCATTGATCTTGCTTGCTTCCTCGTACATTCTGAGGTAGCTCTCATAGCGGGATAACGCGATTTTTCCGCTTTCTGCCGCCGCCCGCACCGCGCAGTCCTTTTCCTTGATGTGAGCGCAGTCCGCAAATCTGCATTTCCCCGCAAACTCAGCGAACTCCCGGAAGCTGTTGTCCAGCTCTCCGGCGGGTATCCGACAGTAGCGCTCGGTATCCACCGTGGAAAATCCCGGAGTATCAGCCGCATAGCCGCTCATAGAGCTGTCCAGCTCGGAAAGCCGGTACAACTGCGCCTGACGGGTGGTGTGCTTTCCTCTGCCAAGCTTTTTGCTGGTTATGCCGGTTTCAAGGTCAAGCTGCGGGAACAGAGCATTCAAAAGACTTGATTTGCCCACGCCGGAATTCCCGATAAACGCGGTAACTCTGCCGTTTATAAAGCCGCGCACATTGTCAGCGCCATCTCCTGTAAGATTATTCACCATGCAGACAGTGATCCCGATGCTCCGGTAGATCTCCGCAAGCTCGTCAAGCTGCCGCAGATCCGTCTTGGTGAACGCGATCATCGGCTCAATCCCCTTGCTGTCGGCTATTGCTATCAGCTTATCAAGCACAAACCGGTTGGGCGCAGGATCGCAGCAGCTTATCACAAACACGATTCCGTCAAGATTGGCGAGCGGCGGACGTACAAGGTAATTGCTCCTCGGAAGTATCTCAGAGATAAGAGGCTCGTGATTCTCCTGACGCTCCACTATTACATGATCCCCGGCGCTCGGACTTATCCCGTCCTGCCTGAAAATACCCCTTGCGGCGCACTTGAAAGTCCTGCCGTCAGGAGTTCCTGTTCCGTCATTCTCAAAGCCCGAAAGGGCATCTACATAATAGATGCCCCCGACTGCTTTTGTAATTATTCCATAATCATGATATTCAGCAGAAATATCATTACCCCCTCATTTATTGATCGACAACAATTCCCATGTTAGGATCTGTGTCCGGGCTGGAAGAAGTATCGCTGTTATCCGGCGTGGTTTCGTCAGGCTCGGAGCTGGTCGGATCCGAAGTATCGTCCGGGCTGTCCGGGTCGGAATCGTCCTCTATTGGCTCAGAGCCTCCGCCCTGAAGCAGCTCATCGAATACTCCGCTGTTTGTAATATCCTCAGCAGTTGCCTTGCTTCCGTCCTCAGGGAAGTGTACAGTGACCTTCATATAGGTGTCGCTCCTGCCGGTTTCGATCGAAGTTACCTTTATGGTAACTTCCTTGGTCTCGCCGGGCTTTCCGCTTACTGTATAGCTCAGCGATTTGCTGGATACAAGACCAACGTCAATGGTCATATTTGCTTCCTCGTCAAGCACTCCGTCAACGAAGTATCTGAACTCGAATTCGCCGGTTGCCTTCTTCGGAATGTTGTACTTCAGCACCTTCTCCTTAATGGGAATCTCGCCGCTGCTTACTTCAAGAATGATCTCGGTATCTCTTTCAACGATGCTTCCCGGCTCAAGGCTCTGCGACATAACTGTGTCCTTTTCAACCTCATCGGTGTCAACCCTGACAACTGACGGATCAAGATGATACTCGTTTGCACGCTCAAGCGCCACAGACAGCGGCAGATCAACAAGCTTAGGAACATTTACCGCGGTATTCTCAGGACCGTTGCTGATGATAACAACAACCGTGCTTCCCTGATCCACCATTTCGTGAGCGGCAGGCTCGGTGCGGATAACGTAACCCTTTGCGATATCATCGCTTTCAAGGAAGGTCTTCTTTACCTTGAAGCCGTCCTTTTGCAGCTTGCTTTCGGCAACGGCGGCAGTGAGGTTCTCAAGATCCTGAATTTCGACCTGACGAATACCCATGCTGACCTTGACGGTAACTTCTGTTCCTATCTTGACCTTTCTGCCCTCAGGGTACTGCTGATCAAAGATCTGATCCTTTGTAACTTCGCTCCACTGCTGCTCAGGGACTAGATTCATGACATTGGAATATGTCGCCTTTGCATCTTCCCAGCTCATTCCAACGAGATTTGGCATAACGAACTCGTTGTTGTCATTTACGCTCACGGTGGAACTGTTGGAAATACCCGCGATCGAACCGACATCTTCCGGAGAAACATTGAGGTTCTTGAACACAATAGTCAATACAAGGAAAACAGTTGCGATGACAAACGCCGTTCCTACTGCGAACAGTATCGGAATCAGCGGAGAACGGCGCTCCTCGTACTCGTCCTCATCGTCATCATCTTCGTCCTCGTCCTCGTATTCGTCCTCCTCCGGCTCTGCCTGAACCGCCTGTCTGCGGCGGTTTCTCTCCTGCTCAGCCGCAGGAATGGGACGATCGAAATACTTTGTCGTGCCGTCGGTGGAATTATACTTATACTCAAAGATAATACCGGGATTTTTCTTGAATTCTTCAAGATCCTTTATCATCTCGCCGGCAGTCTGATAACGCTGCGCGGGATCCTTCTGCATTGCCCGCAGTACGATCTGCTCAAGACCCTCGGCGATAGTGCTGTTGATCTCGGAGGGCTTCTTCGGAGTGCTCTGCATATGCATAAGCGCGATAGACACAGGTGTGTCGCCGTCAAAGGGCTTCTTGCCGGTGAGCATTTCATAAAGAGCTACGCCGACAGAATAGATGTCGCTGCGCTCGTCGGTGATGTCGCCCCTTGCCTGCTCCGGGCTGATGTAATGCACAGAACCGATAGTCTTTTCGGACACGGTCTTGTTGTTCTCGCGGTTGAAACGCGCGATACCGAAATCCATGACCTTTATTGTTCCGTCGCTCAGCAGCATGATGTTGCTGGATTTTATGTCGCGGTGAACTATGCCGCGGTCATGCGCATGCTGAAGCGCTTTAAGTATCTGAATAGTGAAGTGAACCGCGTCCCGCCATTTAAGTACGCCCTGCTGCTCAATATAATCCGTCAGCGTGATGCCGTCAACATACTCCATGACGATAAACTGCACCTTGTCCGTAAAGCCTACGTCATAGATCTTGACGATGTTCGGGTGGGAAAGCAGCGCTATCGCCTTTGATTCGTTACGGAAACGTCTGAGGAATTCCTCGCTGCCGGCAAATTCGGTTTTCAGAATTTTTACAGCAACAATGCGGTCTTCAACAATGTCGCGGGCACGGTAGATATCCGCCATTCCCCCGACGCCGATAAGCTCAAGCAGCTCATATCTGCCGTCAAGCTTCTTTCCGATATTACTGTCCATATATTGCTCCGCCATTTCTCCATACATAAATATTTTGAGCCTGCGCCGTATGGAAGCGCCGGTCATAATTGATCATCTGAGGATAAATTTTATTACCTCTATATAATACCATATTCAGACCTGAGATGTCAACTGAATTGCAAAATTTGTAATCAAACTGTAATATAAATATTACAGTTTGTAACTAAACTGATATCATTGCGACCGAAATATTGTCATGTCCGCCGCTATCATTCGCGTAGTCAATGAGCGTCTGGCAGACAGTTTCCGGAGGATTTTCAAAGCAGACGTCAAGAATATCCATATCGTCCACATATGAGGAAAGTCCATCGGAACACAGCAGCAGCATATCGCCCTGCTCCAAATCAAGCTCGAAATAATCCGGAGTTACCATGCTCTCCGCGCCGATCGCCCTTGTGATCTTGTTCCGGTCAGGGTGTATCTTAGCCTGCTCCTCGGTGATCTCTCCCCGGTCGATCAGATCCTGAACCCGAGAATGATCCTTTGTCACCTGCTGAATGCACTCGCTGTCCTCGCTGGTGAACAGGTGGTATCCACGGCTGTCCCCGACATTCACGATATACGCCCTGCTTCCTGAAACTATCGCGGCAACACAGGTGGTTCCCATGATCGTTCCCGCCGGCTGCCTCTGAGCTGCCTCAGATACAATGCTGTTAGCTGCCGAAACCGCGGTGATAAGCAGATTTCTGACGGAATTGCGGTTCATCATCTCGGAAAAGCTCTCCATGATCCGCTTGGAGATAACATCGACCGCTAGGCTGCTGGCTAGTCCGCCGTGGGATTCCCCGCCCATTCCGTCGCAGAGCACTGCGGCACAGGCGCTGTCGGAGAGCATTCCGCTCCACACGCAGTCCTGATTTTCCTCCCGAAGAAGTCCGATGTCTGTTTTGCTGAATATCTTCATAACTCACCGCCTGTTGTCTGCTGATTTGCTGCGTTGTTCAAGCCTCCGTCACGGCGAAGCTGTCCGCACGCAGCGTTTATGTCCGCGCCGAGAGTCCTGCGGACGGTGGCGTTAAGCCCTGCGTCACACAGCCGCTTCCTGAACCGCTCCACAGAGCGGCTCTTGCGGAAATCCCTCTCCCGGATCTCGTTAATAGGTATCAGATTAACGTGGCAATTGAAGCCGCCCAGCAGGTTAATAAGCTCCTGCGCGGACTGCTCAGTGTCGTTCACTCCCTCGATAAGGGAGTATTCAAAGCTGATCCTTCTGCCGGTTTTCTCGAAATAGTACCGGCAAGCCTTCATCAGCTCGTCAAGGTGGAATTTGCGATTTATCGGCATTATCTCACTGCGCCGCTCGTCTGTCGCCGCATGGAGCGATATCGACAGCGTAAGCCCTGTTTTAAGCTCAGCAAGGTCGTATATCCTGTTCACAACGCCGCAGGTCGAAAGTGAAATATGCCGCAGGCTCATGCCGTCCCCCTCGCTGTTGAGCAGCGACAGGAATTTCAGCACATTGTCGTAGTTATCCAGCGGCTCGCCTATTCCCATAAGCACGATGCTGTCAACGTGACGTCCGCTGTCCCGCTCGGTTTCGTAGATCTGGAGCAGCATTTCGCTGGGCAGCAGATGCCGCACAAAGCCGGCTATTGTGCTTGCGCAGAAACGGCAGCCCATACGGCAGCCCACCTGCGTGGAAATGCACAGGCTGTTTCCGTGTTTGTATTCCATGAGAACGGTTTCCACTGCCTCGCCGTCCGGAAGCCCATAAAGATATTTTACCGTATTATCTATGGCAGATACAAGCTTTTTTTTGATAATTAGTTGTTTTAGACAAAATTTTTTTGAAAGCTCCTCGCGAAATTGTGCAGAAATATTGCTCATTTGAGAAAAATCAGTGATTTTCTTGACATGAAGCCAATCGTATATCTGCTTCGCCCGGAACGCTTTTTCTCCCATTGCGGTGATCTCCGCAGTAAGCTCCTCCCGGTCAAGGGAAAGAATATCAATTTTCTGTAACTCGTCCAATTTATGACCTCACAAAATTCTATTTGACCCGACGGAATGACGCAGTGAAGAAGCCGTCCCCGCCGTTCTCGTCCGGGCAGTAGGTACGCATTGAATCCCCGGTCGCTCCGGAAAAAGGCACCTGCTGCACGATCGGGGTGAACTCCGGGTGCTGCGCAGCGAAGCGCTCCGCAACATCATTGTTCTCAGCCCTCGACAATGTGCAGGTGGAATAAACCAGAGTTCCGCCGGGTTTCACATATCCTGCGGAGGTTTCCAGTATCTGATACTGTATCTCCGGCAGACCTGCAAACTCCTCCGGGTTCTTGTATTTTATCTCCGGCTTACGGCGAATTACTCCAAGTCCTGAGCAGGGAACGTCACACAGAACCCTGTCTGCCTGCGGAAGATCGCTGTTGAATTTCGCCGCGTCGTTCTGAAGCGCGGTGATTATCTTTATTCCAAGCCTTGCCGCGCCGTCCTCGATAAGTCCGACGCGCATATCATGTATATCCATGCTGTAAAGCCGCCCGTTGTTGCCCATAAGCTCCGCCAGTGTGAAGCTTTTTCCTCCGGGAGCGGCGCAGACGTCAAGCACTGTTTCGTTTACCACCGGACGCAGCGTCAGGCAGCAAAGCTGCGAGGATATGTCCTGCACATGGAACAGCCCCTGCCTGAACGGAGGGCATTTCTCAATATCACCGGATTTCTCCAGCTTTATACAGTTCTCCAGTCCCGGATAGGCTGAAGCCGGTATCTTGCACCGGGAAAGCTCCGCAAGAAGCTTATCGGTGGTGGTTTTCAGTGTATTCACCCGCGCATAGACCGGGGGCTTTCCAACGGAGGCTTTCAGCGCCTTTACCGTAAACTCAGTTCCGTACTCGTCAAGCAGCTTCTTTGTCAGCCATTCCGGACAGGAATACTCCACCGAAAGCCGCTTTTCCGGCTCCATGCCGAGGTAGCTTATCTTCTTTCCGGAGCGGATAAAGCTGCGGAGCATTCCATTCACGAAGCCCTGCGCCGAGAAGCATTTCAGCTGTTTGCAGAGCTTAACGCTCTCGTTCACCGCTGCGCTCTCTGGAACGGAGGGCATATAGAGAAGCTGATAAAGTCCCGCTCTCAGCACCGCCACCGCCGCAGGGTCAAGCTTTTTGAACGGAATCCTAGAGTTCTGCTCTATGATGTAGTCCAGAGTGAGCCGGCGCTCCAGCACGCCGTAGAACAGCGCAGCCGCGAAAGCCTTGTCCCGCTCGCTGAGGTCGGCTTCACTGAAAACCGAATCCAGCAACAGGTTTGAATAGGACTCGCTGCTGTCCATTTTCAGCAGCATTTTTACTACTGTAAGGCGGGGGGAGGGCATTTGCTTCATCTCCTTTTGTATTTAAATTGGAATTTATCTAATAGCTTCATATATTTTTTCTAAAGCAAATAATGCGATTTGCTTCTTCAAATCCCATTGACAAATGAAATTTTAAGCTTATTTCATTGTCGATTTCACAATCACTTGCAAATTCAGTACAATTTTTTTCTTTCGCCCATTTTTCGCATTTTGAAATAAGCTCTTTAGCATATCCACTATGCCTATATTCTTCCTCAATAAAAATCCCCTCTAAATATCCAACAGGAGATGTATCTGTTCCTTCAACATAATCATTTCTAAGCTGACATTGTGCAAAACCTACTGCTTTATTACCGACATATTTAATGAAACAAACAGCGTCATCACTGCATAAAAGATCCAGAAATTCTGATTGCAATTCCGACACTGTATTACTAGACCACATTTTTCTCGCCAATTCTGCCAAAGCTAAAGAATCTGCTTGCGTTGCTTCTCTAATCACAAAGTCACCTCCACAAATTCCAATTTATCTTCTGTTCCTGTAAGACAACAACCTTAAAAGCTGCGTAAAGGACACGGTAAGGCTTGCCACATAGGTCATCGCTGCAGCGGTGAGAGTTCTTCTCGCGCCGTAAAGCTCCTCTTTCCGGAGTATACCGTGGCTGTCGATAGCCTGCATCGCGCGGCGGCTTGCGTTAAATTCCACCGGGAGCGTAACCAGCTGAAACAGCACCACGAACGCAAACAGGATAATTCCCGCGTTCACCAGCGGCTCAAAGCTGAAAAGAATACCCAGAATGAAAATGATGAAATACATCGAGCTTCCAATTTGCGCCAGTGGGAACACCGCCGAGCGTATCTTTATCGGAACATATCCCTTTGCGTGCTGTACCGCGTGTCCGCATTCATGCGCCGCAACTCCTATCGCGGCAAGCGAGGTGCTGTCGTAAACGCTTTCGGACAGAGAAACAACATTGGTGCGGGGATTGTAATTGTCGGTAAGGCTGCCGCTGATACGCGCTATCTGCACGTTGTAAAGCCCGTTGCTGTCGAGAATTCTCCGCGCCGCTTCGCTGGCGGTAACTCCCATAAGGCTTCTCACTTTATTGTACTTGCTGAATGTCGTCTTTACCATGACCTGACATATCAGCGCAAAAATAAATGCTGCAATACACAGGATATACGCAGTCGTGTAGTTAATGTCGAGAAAATTCGCGCGGTACGCCTGCCCCGCTGCTGATATTAGTAACTGTACCATAAATATTCCTCCTGATAAAGGCTGATTTGCTTATGGTTATTATGCTCCTATACGCTCAGATTACCCCAGAACAGTTCCCTTTGCGGGCTTTTTTCCTCTGAGATAAGCCTGTACCTCCATGCGCTTGCCGCCCTCCGGCTGAACTTCGGTGAATTGCACCGCGCCCTCGCCGCATACGACAGTGAAACTGTCCGGGTCGGCAATTTCCCCCGGCTGTCCGGAATATTTTCCCTCCGCAAGCCGCGCTCCGTAAACCTTGAGCCGCTTTCCGTCAAGCATGGTGTATGCACAGGGCGCCGCGGACATCGCCCGTATAAAGTCCCTGACCTCTAAAGCTGGCTTTGTGAAGTCAAGCAGAAGCTCCTCTTTAGTTATCCTTGCAGCATAGCAGGTTTCACCCTCCTGCTGAATTCGCGGGGCAGTGCCGTTTTTCACTTCCTCCAGCGTCCGAACGATGAGCCTTCCGCCCATTTCTGCAAGCCGGTCGTGAAGCTCAGAGCCGGTCATGTCCTCCGGGATATCCAGCTCGTCCTTCAATATCATATCTCCGGTGTCAAGTCCCTCCGCCATGTACATGGTGGTGACTCCTGTCTTTTTCTCGCCGAACTGAATGCAGCGCTGAATAGGCGCAGCTCCGCGGTATTTCGGCAGCAGCGACGCGTGTACGTTTATGCAGCCATATTCCGGCAAATCCAGAATGCTTTTCGGCAGGAGCTGACCGTAAGCCACAACGATTATGCAGTCCGGCTTTATTTCGTTCAGCACAGACATTGACTGCTCCGCGTCCTCGCCCTTGCGCAGGCTGAGCGGCTGATATACCGGGATACCGTGCTTCAGTGCGCACTCCTTTACCGGGGTCATCTGTATCTGCTTGCCGCGGTTCTTCGGCTTGTCCGGCTGGGTGAATACCGCCGCGATATCGTGTCCGGCTTCAATAAGCGCCTCAAGACAGGAAAGCGAAAACACCGGGGTTCCCATGAATACTAATCGCATTTTTCTTCCTCCCATTTATCCACCTTGTCCGCAAAAAGAATGCCGTTCAGATGATCGGTTTCGTGACAGAACGCTCTTGCAAGCAGCCCTGTGCCGACATAGACTTTCCGCTTTCCGTAGCGGTTCTGAGCCTTTATACGCACCTTTGCCGGACGCTCGACATAGCCGTTCTTTCCGGGTTCAGAAAGGCAGCCCTCAAGCTCGTGCTGCTTCCCCTTTATCGCCGTGATCACCGGATTAACCAGCTCCAGCAGACCGTGGTCGTCGTCAACGTCGATGACCACAACTCTCTTCAATACTCCCACCTGCGGCGCGGCAAGTCCTACTCCGCCGGCTTCGTACATGGTTTCCGCCATGTCGTCAAGCAGCGTCCACAGTTCCTCGTCAAACTCGGTGACTTCGCTGCTCTTCTGCCTCAGAATTTCATTTCCAAACCTCAGTATTTCCAATAATGCCATTATATTATTCCTCGCTCAAATCAACGCTTCGGCAGCTCTGCCTTTACATGGTCGGTGAAAAGAATTCCGTCCAGATGATCTATCTCATGGCAGAAAGCCCTCGCCAGCAGTGCGCTTCCGGTAATGGTGAACTCATTGCCGTTTCTGTCCTGCGCCTTTACCGTTACCACGTTAGGACGCTCCACTTCTTCCCACACATTCGGCGCTGAAAGGCAGCCCTCGCCGCCGCACTGAGTTCCCTCGGTGGACACAATCTCCGGGTTGATAAGCTCTATCAGTCCATGCTCGTCCCGCACGTCTATAACTACTACCCGGCGCAGCACTCCCACCTGAACCGCTGCAAGCCCCGCGCCCTCCGCCTTCTTCATGGTTTCCGCCATGTCGTCAAGCAGCGTCCACAGACGCTCGTCAAAGCTGGTGACGGGTCTGCTTTTCTTGCGCAGTATGTCCTCTCCGAATTTCACTATCTGCCTTAATGCCATGTTGATTTTCCTTTCTATACTAGGCTCTATTTCAGAATTCTATTTCCGGACAGCGGCGCAGCCGCTAAGAGCCGCCGTTCATACTGCCCTCGCAAACATTGTTTTGCTTGCAGCAGAGGGCAGTATATATCACGGATTTCCGTTCATATCCGCAAAAAATGTCACATTTGCGAAAGCCTTGTCCGCTCCTGCTTCCTTCAGCGTAAGCTCCACCAGCCGCCGCAGCGGGCTTGAATTTCTGCATTTCAGTATCAGCCGCCAGCGGTAGCGCCCGTTCACCTTGCTTATTATGTTCCGCGCCGGACCTAAGATCCTCAGAGGGATCTCCGGGCAGTCTGTCCTGTGCCGCTCCTCCAGCATGGAGGAGAATTTCAGCGCCGCGACATTGCAGTCCCTGTCCACCAGCGAGGTAAATCCCACCACAACTATGTCGCAAAACGGCGGATAAAGCATAGCCTCCCGCAGCTCTATTTCTTCATTGTAGAAGTCCGGGTAGTTCTGGTTTGCAGCAAGGTTCAGCACATAATGCTCCGGGGTAAAGGTCTGGATCAGCGCTCTGCCGCGCTTACCGCCGCGCCCTCCCCTGCCGACAACCTGAGTTATCAGCGAAAAAGTGCGCTCATAGGCTCTGAAATCCCCGGCGTAAAGGCTGTTGTCGGTTTTCAGCACTCCCACCAGCGTGACGTTCGGGAAATCCAGCCCCTTTGCGATCATCTGAGTGCCTACGATTATGTCGTACTCCCCCGCCGCGAAAGCCTTGAACTTGCTCTCAAATGCGTTCTTCGCCGCAGTGGTGTCCGCGTCCATACGCAGAATCCTCGCAGTCGGGAACAACCCGGATATCTCGTCCTCTATGCGCTGGGTGCCTGTGCCTTTCATCACGATGAATTTACTCCCGCAGGAGGGACAAACCGCCGCAAGGGGTCTTGTATAGCCGCAGTAGTGGCACACCACCGCGCCGTTTGCCTTGTGATAGGTCAGCGGCAGCGCGCAGTTGGGGCACTCCGCCGTCTTTCCGCAGGAAGCGCAGCGGACGCTGGTGTGATAGCCCCGGCGGTTAAGCAGCAGAATAGACTGCTCCCCGCGGTCGAGATTTTTCTGCATTTCCTCGATAAGCGGCATACTGAACGCGGAATGATTGCCGTTCTGCGATTCTATCCGCATATCCACGATATAAACCTCCGGCAGGACTGCATTGTTGTACCGCTCGTCCAGCTCAAACAGCGAATACCGCCCGGTCTTGGCGTTGTAATAGCTCTCCAGCGACGGAGTTGCCGAGGCAAGCAGCAAAAACGCGCCGTGATAAAAGCACCGCTGCTTCGCCACGTCCCGGGCGTGATATCTGGGAGCGCTCTCGGATTTGTAAGTCCCCTCGCCCTCCTCGTCAATGACGATTATCCCCAGCTTCTGCACCGGGGCGAAAACCGCGCTTCGCGTACCTATTACGATATGCGCTCTGCCGGTTTTTATGCGGGTGTATTCGTCCGCCCGCTCGCCGAGGGAAAGGCTGCTGTGAAGTATCGCCACCTCGTCCCCAAACAGCCTGCGGAACTTCCCCACCATCTGCGGGGTGAGGGATATCTCCGGAACAAGCATTATTGCGGATCTGCCCTGCTTCACCGCCTCGTCTATCAGCCGGATAAACACTGAGGTCTTGCCGCTGCCGGTAATTCCCCGCAGCAGTGCGCACTTCGGCTCGTCCTCGTTCATCAGCTTCAGCAGCCCGTCATAGACCTGCTGCTGCTTCGGCGAAAACACTATGTCTGACGGGCTTTCCGTGGAGCTTTCGCCCTTTTCCAGCCGAAAAACCTGATACTCGTACTCCTCAAGAATTCCCTTTTCGATCAGCCGCTTCACTACTGCGGAGGTTATATTCAGCGCGTAGCAGACCTCATGCACCGACGACGCCGAGTTTTCCTCAAGGAATGCCAGCACCTGCTTCTGCTTCGGTGTGAGCTTCGGCGGGTCGCTGTCCTCCGGCTGTTCAGCAAGCTTTACCATGAGCGTGGTTTCATCGCCGACACGGCGTTTCAGCAGCTCCGATTCTCTGACTGCGCCCTTGTCTAGCAGGGATTTCAGCAGAGGCTTTTCGGAGGTTTCCGCAGAATAACGCTCCCGAAGCTTTGAGATCCTGTCAAACAGATCCCGCTCAGTGATAGTCAGATCTCCGGAAAAGCCGTTCACCGGCTCGTACCGGGTCTGGAGCGTGTAACTCAGCCCCGGCGGAAGTATCGCCCGGAATGCGTCGAAATAGGTGCAGAAGGTGTTGTCCCTCAGCCATTTGCACAGCCTTATCATTTCCGGGGAAATAACCGGCTCGCTGTCTGCAATGGAGCTGACATATTTCAGCTTCGACCTGTCCTCCGGGGCAGGCTCTACCGAAAACACCAGCGCAACGCGGCTTTTGTTCCCTCTTCCGAACGGAACGACAACTCTCATTCCCGCAAGTATCTTTCCGCAAAGCTCCTCCGGCACAAGGTATGTAAACAGTGCGTCAAAGCTGTACGCAGTCCCCTCGACTGCCGCCTGAACTGCTTCTATCATTCTTCTCTCAGCTCGGCAAGCTTTGCCATGCAGCGGGTCTTGCGGAGCTTCTCGGCGGAAATGACCGCCTTGAGGTCGTCAACAGCCTCGGAAAGCTCGCCGTTCACGATGAGATAATCGTAATTCTCCGCGAATTTTAATTCCTCCCGCGCCTGCGCCGTCCGCTCGATTATTTTCTCCTCGGTTTCGGTGCCGCGCTTTCTCAGCCTGCGCTCCAGCTCCTTCATTGAGGGAGGAAGAATGAACACCAGACAGCATTCCGGGAACAGGCGCTTTATATTCATCGCGCCCTCTACTTCTATCTTCAGGATAACGTCTTTGCCCTCGTTCAGCATATCCTCCACAGCCTTGCGGGGAGTGCCGTAGTAGTTGCCGCAGTACTCGGTGTATTCCAGCACCGCTTCGTCCTTTATCATCTGCTCGAACTGCTCCCGGCTCATAAAGTGATAATGCACGCCGTTCACCTCGCCCTCCCGCGGCGCACGGGTGGTCGCGGACACAGAATATCCGACATTTTCCGTGACCTTGAATAACTGTTCAAGAATTGTGTCCTTGCCGCAGCCGGCGGGCGCAGATACAACAAAAAGTAAACCCTTGCTCATTTTAATCTCTCCCATTAATAAGTATTATACGTCCTGCTCCGTATCCTTTTCTCCGGTTTTCCCTGAGATAGTTTCCGGGGTCTGGGCGGACATTACTACATGACCACTGTCGCAGATGATTACCGACCGGGTGCGCCGTCCGCAGGTCGCGTCTATCGCAGTTCCGTTGTCCTTTGCAAGCTGCACAATGCGCTTCACCGGAGCAGCCTCCGGACTTACCACAGCAACTATCCTGTCAGCGTTCACCGAATTGCCGAAGCCTATGCTTATCAGCTTCATAACCGCTCCTTTCTGAATTACGTCTTATCCACCAGCGTTGCCAGCCTTGCGGAATACTCATTGCGGAACTGCTCAAATCTGCCCTCGTCCAGCGCTTCCCTTATCTTCTCCATGAGCGTGTTGTAGAAGTACAGATTATGCTGCACCGCAAGCCTGCCGCCTAGCTGCTCTCCTGCCTTGAACAGGTGCCTGATATAGGCGCGGCTGAAATTCCGGCAGGTGGGGCAGTCGCATTTCGGGTCAAGGGGCTGCTCGTCCAGCTCATAGCACTTGTTGGTGGCGTGCATTATTCCGTCCCATGTGAAAATGGTCGCGTGACGCGCGTTGCGGCTGGGCATTACGCAGTCGAACATATCAATTCCACGGTAAACTCCCTCGATTATATTCGACGGAGTTCCCACACCCATGAGATATCGCGGCTTGTTCACCGGAGCGTAGGGCAGCACCTCGTCAAGGATATGATACATCTCCTCGGTAGGCTCGCCTACCGCAAGTCCGCCCACAGCGTAACCGTCCAGATCCATTTCGGAAATGACTTTCATATGCTCAATGCGGATATCGTCATAAGTACCGCCCTGATTTATCGCGAAAAGGAGCTGCTGCTTATTTATTGTTTCCGGCAGGGAGTTCAGCCTTGCCATTTCGTCCTTGCACCGCTGGAGCCACCTTGTAGTGCGCTCCACGGAACGCTGAACATAATCCCTCGGCGCGGGATTTTCCACGCACTCGTCAAAAGCCATTGCAATGGTGGAGGCAAGGTGCGACTGTATCTGCATACTTTCCTCCGGGCCGATGAACAGCCGCCGCCCGTCGATGTGGCTCGCGAAATACACGCCCTCTTCCTTTATCTTGCGGAGCTTCGCCAGCGAGAACACCTGAAATCCGCCGCTGTCGGTGAGAATAGGCTTGTCCCAGTTCATGAACTTGTGCAGTCCGCCCAGCTTGTAGATAACATCATCGCCGGGGCGAAGGTGCAGGTGGTAGGTGTTGCACAGCTCCACCTGCGTTTTCAGTCCTTTCAGGTCTATCGAGGAGATACCGCCCTTTATCGCGGCGGCAGTTCCCACGTTCATGAAGAACGGCGTTTCTATCGCGCCGTGCGGGGTGGTGAATGTTCCGCGCCGGGCGCGTCCCTCGGTTCTTTTCAGTTCAAACATCAGTGCGTTTCCTTTTCCTTTAATATCTCAATAATTCTGTCCGCAGCCTTGTAAATATCGCCGCAGCCAAGCGTTATTACCATATCTCCCGGCTGGACGTTCGCCGCTGTGTACTGCGCGACCTCCTCCATTCCGGTGAACCACACGCAGCCGTCTATCTTCTCCGCTAAGTCCTTTGAGTAGATGTTATAGGTATTCTTCTCGCGGCTGCCCATTATCTCGGTCAGCACTACCCTGTCGGCAATGGAAAGCGCGTCCGCAAACTCGTTCAGCAGCATTGAAGTCCGGGAGTAGGTGAAGGGCTGATGAACTGCCCAAACCCGCTTGAAGCTCATTTCCTTTGCGGTTTTCAGCGTTGCGGCAATTTCAGCCGGGTGATGGGCGTAGTCGTCCACGATAGTAACTCCGTTTATCTCCGCAAGCCGCTCAAAACGCCGCATTGCCCCGCCGAATTTATCCAGCCCCTCACGAAGAGCCTCCGCAGAAATTCCCGCGGAATAAGCCGCAGCGCAGGCTGCCACTGCGTTATAGACATTGTGTATTCCGGGAACGTGTATCGCGATATGCGTTAGCAGCTCTCCCCGGTGCATAAGGTCGAATTCCGTCAGGAAATCCGCGATATGCCGGATATTCTCCGGGTAGAAATCGCAGTCTGAGGTCTTGCCGAAGGTTATCACCCGCGCCGAAGTGCCGCTGGTTCCTACTGCTTCCATGGTGTTTGGGTCGGAGCCGTTGGCGATTATCATATCGGTGGTTTTTTTGCAGAACTCCGAGAAGCTGCGCTTCAGGTTCTCCATCGTCTTGAAATAATCCATGTGGTCGCGGTCGATATTCAGCACAATGGAGATATTCGGGAACAGCTTTAAAAACGTGTCCACGAACTCGCAGGCTTCGCATACCATATACTCGCTGCTGCCCGCTCTGCCGCTGCCTCCTATCGCTTTCAGCTTGCCGCCGATAACCGCAGAAAGGTCTATACCCGCCGCCAGCAGGATATGCGTAAGCATGGAAGTTGTGGTTGTCTTTCCGTGAGTTCCGCTGACGCAGAAAGCCTTGCTGTACCAGCTTGTGACAAGCCCTAAAAGCTCGCTGCGCTCAATGGTGAGCACTCCGCTTTCCTTTGCAGCGATGAGCTCCGGATTATCTGCCATTATTGCCGCTGTATGCACGATGAGATCCGCGCCCTCGATGTTCTCCGCTCTCTGTCCGAAGTACACGGGAATTCCCATTTTCCGCACCGCGTCAAGGGTGGCGGTTTCGTTGTTATCGGAGCCAGTGAGGTAATACCCCTGAGAATGCAGTATCTGCGCCAGCGGATACATTCCGGAGCCGCCTATTCCGATGAAGTGAATGTGCTTTTTTCCTGTCAAAAAATTCTCCACAGTTAAAGACCTTTCTTTCTGAAATTAACCTGATAAAATTTAACCTGTTAATATTTTATGTATAATTCCCGCAATAATTCCCACAATATCCACATACAAACAATTTCATCGGAGGTTATTATGGAAATAAGCGACATCAAAATCAGAAAAACCATGCACGAGGGCAGGCTGCGCGCGGTGGTGTCTATCACCATCGACAACGCGATCGCGATACACGATATCAAGCTGGTTCAGGGTGACGAGAGAATGTTCGTTGCCATGCCCAGCCGCCGGGAGGATTCCGGGGTGTTCCGGGATATAATCCACCCTATCTCTGCAAATGTCCGGGAAAAAATCGAGGAGCAGATACTTGAAGCGTATAAGGAATACGTTCAATAATAACCTTTTCGGGCTGCCTTAATTCATCGTCCTTTAGCAGCCCGCAGGATACATAATCAAAGCCCCTTTTTCTGGGAAACACCACGCAATTTCCAGCGGCTGCATTTGCTGCGCTTCGCAATAATCAGCCTTTCTCAAGCAGCAGCTTGGTTTTCAGCAGCGCGATCTGCGTCTTGCTGTCCTGAATTTCGTTCCTCATTACCATTGCCACCGCTTCGTCAAGCGGTATTTTTTCTATGTCGAGGAACTCCCCCTCGTCCAGCTTCTGACTGCCGGAATGAAGCCCCCTTGCAAGGTACATATGAATTACCTCGCCGCAGTAAGCCGGAGTGGGAATAAGGCTGCCGAGATAGGTGTATTCGTCGCAGGTGCAGCCGGTTTCCTCTTTAAGCTCACGCAGTCCGCATTCGTGGTGGTTTTCGCCGTATTCCAGCTTGCCCGCCGGTATCTCCAGCAGCACGGTCTGGTGCGGATAGCGGAACTGCCGCACAAACATTACCTCGTTCTTATCGGTCAGCGGAAGCACGCACACTCCTCCGGGGTGCTTTATCACCTCTCTGGTAACAATTTTTCCGTCCTCAAGCTCCGCCTTATCCACGAAAAGCTTTACGATCTTTCCGTCAAACTTCTGCTCGCTGGATACTGTTTTTTCCTCAAGATGTGCCATATCTGCTCTCCTTAACTGATGTCGTCATTGTTGTTACGCTGCTCGTCAAGCTCCTTCATGACGTTGTATGCCTCGTCGTCCTCTGTAATATGAGAGGTGCGCGGCTTGGGCTTACGGCTCTTGAAATCGTAGCGTTCCCTGTCCATGAAGCTCTCCTCAATATCCGGGAAAGACAGCTCCTCGCCGCCGCTCTTGGTCTGGACTCCGCCCTTTTCCGGGGACTCGTAGATCTGCTTTGAAAGCTGACCGATATAGGAGCTGTGCGCCTTTACTCCGGAAACCTGATCCACAGCATACAGATGCGCGTAGCGCTTGGGTCTGCGCTTCAGAATTACATAACACAGCAGGATATATCCGCCGAAAAGCAGTATACCTACCACCGTGCAGATAACTCCCAGCTTTCCACCGGGTGTGGAGTAGGTGAATTTCAGCTCGCACACTCCCGCCGGGACTTTGACGCCTATAAAGCCGCCGTTTACCTTCTCCAGCTCCAGCGGCTGATAAGCCCCGCCCTGAACGGAAACGCTGCCGCTCCAGCCCTTGTCAAAAGGAACGCTGAACACCACGAACCGCTCTTTATCGTAATCAGTGACCGCCGTGAAGCCGCTGCCGTTCACGCTGAACTGCTTTGCGGCAAGCGCATTTCTGTCGTCCACATCAGACAGGAACTGGCTGAACAGGCTGTCGCCGGAGAGAGATGTCTTTTCGTTTTCGGTGAGCAGGCTGCCGTATTTCTCTGCCTGTTCCTCAGTCAGTATCACGCTGCCGATCATCAGATTATCAATGTTCGCGCTGCCCTTTACATTGCTTTCAAGCAGATATCCGTCATAGGCAGTTCCCATGGGCATAACAGCAATGTTTTCGTAAATGTCATAGCCGTCCTGAGTTTCAAGATACTGATAAGTCCGGAGGTTCTCCAGCGCGGTATCGCGCTTTTCATCACTGTAATTCTCCGGGATAATAAGGTACTTCACCCTCGTCAGCGAACGCAGCGTATAGCGCTCTGTGTCCGGCGCGGAATTAACCGTGCGGTCAATGTCCAGAAGATCATACAGCTCAAAGGTCGAGTTCGGAATTATGCTGGTGAAGCTCTTGAGCGAGCTCATATCCCACAGCATATTGATATTGTTCATGTTGTCAAGGCATTCCATGCGGTAGAAGTCCGGATCGTCAATGTGGATCTGCGCCGAAACGTGCTTATTGTACGAGCCGATATACGGACCGAGGATCCTGCCGTAGCTGACATAATAATAACCAAGCGCCATGCAGCAGACAGCGGTCACCGCGGTTATCCTTTTGGTAAACGCCGCGGCGGAGATCTTCTTCCGCTGATGCAGCATCACAAACAGAACCGCAGCCATTGCAAGGCACAGACCAACATTGATATACACCACCGGAGACATTCCGTTCAGGAAATGCGGCATGAGGACAGTATCCTTGACGTCGTTGTCCTCCACCTCCATTTTTGTCGGGAACAGCAGCACAAGCAGCGTCATCAATACCACCACAACGGAACAGAACTTTGCGCCGAATTTAAGGTCAAATTCCTCATGCTCCAGTACATAAACGGTGGCAAGCGCACAGAGCAGCTCCAGCATATAGAACCACCGGGTGTAAAAGCTGTAATTGAACATCACGAACGAGGAATTAAGTCCCGGTATCATGACGATAACAAGACACGCAGGCAGGAGGATCCTCGCCCAGCGCATACGGCGGGAGGCTTCTGTTCCCGCGCCTTTTACCATTGCGATAACTCCCGACAGCGAAAACAGCGGCAGATACAGCGCAACGCTGCTCCATTTTGCGTCCGCGCCCTCGAACATCGCGGTTCTCGCGGGGATCTCTCCGGGGAAGAACATTCCCTCCAGAATAAGCCCGTACCGCTGAACCTTGTTGTAGAACAGGAAATTCCAATCGGAAAGAACCGAGGTGGAGCGCGGAACGTCCAGCACCTGAAATATCGACGGCACAAACAGCGTGCCGGCAATAAGCACTCCGCACACCGACTCAAACGCAAGGCACAGGAAATCCCTGAAATTAATTCTGAACCGCTTGTCGCCGATGAGCCTTGCGACAAAATACAGCACCAGAAATACGCATTCCCCGATAAAGAAGAAGTAGTTCACGAACGCGTTTATAGCCACGGCGACCGCAAAAGCTCCCCGCCGCTTGTTCACAACCGCTTCCTCAAGTCCGATCAGCAATAACGGGAAGAACACGATCGCCTCGTGGAAGTGATTGAAGAAGATGTTGTACATCGAATAGCCGGAAAAAGCGTACAGAAGTCCGCCGATAAGCGCGTTCTGCGGTTTTGTCACAAACCTGCGGATATACACGAACGCAAAGAACGATGAGCAGGCGATCTTCAGCGCCAGCAGCGGCGCCATCAGATACTGCGAAATTGAAACCGGGAACAGCGCCGCAAACCAGAAGAACGGGCTTCCCAGCGTGTAAAAGCTGTAAGAGCCGACAAAATTTGCGCCGAGGTCTGTCTGCCAGTTCCAGCCGAAATTCCCGCTCTGAACCGCTCTTATGCAGGTTTTGTAGAACGGTATCTGCTGCGCGTTATAGTCGCCGTAATACACGAAATAACCGCCGTCCAGCAGCACAAACGGCAACAGCAGTACCACTGCCATTATAAGGGCATACAAAAAAGCACGGATATAATATTTCTTTTCCTGTTTAAACATAATTACATCTTTTCGGGAGCTTCTACTTTAAGCAGTGTAAGCACGTTCCTGAGTGCTGTTCTCGCAGCCTCGCAGAGAGCCAGACGTGAGAGCTTCACCTGCTCCTCGGCGTCCTTTATCGGGCAGCCGTCATAGAACTTGTGGAACGCCTGCGCCAGCTCATAGGAATATCTTGTCAGCGCAGAGGGGTCGTATTCCTTTGCCGCCTGATTTATCATCTCCGGCATTTCGGCGATCTTCCGGATAAGAGCAAGCTCCGCCGGGTCGCTGAATGTAACCTTTCCGCCGGAGTACTTCACGCCTTCCTCCGCCTGCTTCTCGATAACGCGGCAAATTCTCGCGTGGGCGTACTGAACATAGAATACCGGGTTCTTGCTGGACTCCTCAACCGCAAGGTCGAGGTCGAACTCCAGATGAGTGTCGGCGTTGCGCTGATTGAACACAAATCTCGCTGCGTCGATCGGAACTTCGTCAAGCAGTGTGGTGAGGGTAATAGCCTTGCCGGAACGCTTGCTCAGCTTGCAGGGCTTGCCGTCGCGGATAAGCATTACCATCTGCATGATAACAACGTCCAGACGCTTGTCGTCAATTCCGAGAGCGGAAAGCGCGATCCTCATGCGCTGTACATAACCGTGATGATCTGCGCCGAGTACGTTTATCGCCTTGTCGTATCCGCGGGTTATCAGCTTGTCATAATGGTACGCGATATCCGGCACGATATAGGTCGGGAAGCCGTTTGAGCGTACCAGCACGAAATCCTGATCCCCGCCAAAATCGGTAGCCTTGAGCCATAATGCGCCGTCCTGCTCATAGGTGTGACCGCCGGCTTTCAGCTTTTCGATGACCTGAGCAACAGCGCCGCTATTGTGCAGGCTGCTCTCCTTGAACCAGTTATCGTACTTTATCCTGTATTTCAGCAGGTCTTCTTCAAGCCGCTTTTCGTTCAGCGGCAGAGCGTATTCTACAAGCGCGTCCCTGCGCTCCTGCTCCGGCTTTTCGGAAAGAGCCCTGCCGCCGTGCAGGTCGTAGTAATTCTTCGCGTGTTCGATTATATCCATTCCGAGGTAAACGTCATTTGGCATAAAGAACGGGTCTTTCTGCTGCTCGTCAGTGAAATTACCCTCCTCGTCCGGGGTGGGAGTTGCGTCATAGATCGTCTTTGTGAGCTTCTCCATATCTTCGCCGCAGTCAGCAATAACCATCTGTCCCGCTTCGGTGCATAGCTGCATATAACGCAGGTCGAGGGACTTGCCAAACTTTGCAACCTGATTTCCCGCGTCGTTGATATAGAACTCGCGGCTCACCTCATAGCCTGCCTCCTGAAGCAGCGAAGAAAGGCTGTCGCCGATAGCGCCGCCTCTTGCATTTCCGATGTGCATAGGGCCGGTGGGGTTCGCGGAAACGAACTCTACCAGCACACGCTTTCCGTTGCCGAGGTTTGTCTTGCCGTAATCCGCGCCAAGCTGCACCGCGTTCCTTACAACGTCCTCAAACCAGCTTTCGCCGATGAAGAAATTCAGAAATCCCGGCCCCGCGACCTCTATCTTGCTGAAATCAGTTCCGGCAAGCTCCGCCGCATCGGATATCATCTGAGCGATGGCGCGGGGATTGCTTTTCAGAGCCTTTGCGGAAACCAGCGCGGTGTTCGCCGAGAAATCTCCGTGGCTGTTGTCCGCGGGAATTGTCACCTGAAACGGCGGCAGCGGCTCTGCGGGGATCTTTCCCTCTGCAACAAGTCTGCCCAGAGCGCCGAGTATTATTTCTTTAACCTGTGCTTTTGCTTCTTCTACTGCGTTATACATCTGTCGATCTCCTCTTTTTGTTGTTATCAAGCCTTTTCCTGCGGCTTTACATTGATGGTTATTTCATTTGTGAGCATAAGCCCGGAATTTACGTCGATAGTGTAGCGGACGTAAATCTCGCCGCCGCTGCTGGTTAATTCTTTCCTCATATCCGTGGTGGAAATGCCGATCATGCAGTCGCCGTACTCCGTCCCGTAATGGCAGAAATGCCGCTTTCCGTTCTCGAAAACCAGACTCGAAAACGCCGTTCCGGTTCTGGTCATGGTGACGGTTTCGTCCTCCTGACCTATTCTTAGCTGGACGTGGCTTCCCTCAAAGCCGGTGGCTTCGCTCTCGTCATAGTCTATGAAAAAGCTGCCGCCGTGCTCCCGGAACTCTCCCTTTGTGAACAGCTCGGAGCTGTCGGTAGAGCCGTCTGCGGTCTGCCTTACCGTCATTTTGATATTTGCATTGTTTCCCATATTTTTCTCCGTATTTAATTCTCAGAATTTTTCTCAATAGCAAGCTCGATAAGTCTGTCTAAAAGCTCGCCGTATTCAATTCCCATATTTGCCATAAGCTTCGGGTACATACTGATCGGGGTAAATCCGGGGATCGTGTTGATCTCATTCAGCACAAGACCGTCCTCGGTCGCAAAGAAATCCACCCTTGAAAATCCGCTGCACCCCATTGCGATGAATGCTTTCTTCGCGGTTTCCCTAAGCTGCTCGGTCATCTCCGGAGATATCTTCGCCGGAATGTCCAGAACAGAGGTACCCAGCTTGTATTTCGCGTCGTAATCGTAAAATTCCTCCGCCGGAGTGATCTGTCCGGGGATAGACGCGATAAGATCATCTCCGTTGCCAAGTACCGCGCACTCTACCTCCTTGCCGATTATCTCGGTTTCGATAACTACCTTTTCACCGTGGGCAAATGCGATCCTCATGCCGTTTTTAAGTCCCTCGCGGTCTGCGGCGCGGCTCACTCCCACAGAAGAACCGGCACAGGCAGGCTTCACGAACATAGGATATCCGCCAAGCTTTCGCTCTATCTCATCGCAAGCCTTGTCGATGTCGTGGAGAGAGCTTCTTGTCACATAGCAGTACGGCGCAGTGCGTATTCCCGCTGCGTCAAGGATAGTGTGAGTGATTGCCTTATCCATGCAGGACGCGCTGCTTGTCATGTCGCAGCCGACACAGGGAATTCCCGCCAGCGCGCAAAGTCCCTGAACAGTTCCGTCCTCGCCGAACATTCCGTGCAGCACCGGGAACACTGCGTCCACCCGGCGTATGTAGCACTTGTCGTCCGCTCCGAGAAGTATTATTCCCTTGTTCACCGTATCCGGGCTGATGACTGCGGTGCAGTTATCGGGATTGTTCTCCCACTCGCCGGTCTTGATGTCCTCGTACTCGCCGGGATAATACAGCCAGTGACCTTTCTTGGTGATGCCAATGCACATCACGTCATATTTATCCTTCGGGATATTGTTCAGAACCGAATATGCCGACACCAGCGACACCTCATGCTCGCTGGAGGCTCCGCCAAACAGAACCGCGATCTTTAGTTTAGCCATATATTTCCACCCTGCACACCTTTTCGGTGCGTCCTTTCTATAAAGTAAAATTACCTATACTCTATACATAATAACTCAGATTATATTTTATCACAAATCCCGGTTATTTTCAAGGGGTAAATTGCAGATTTTTGCCGGAATAACTGAGATTTACAGAGAAAGCGTGAGAAAATCAAAGAAAATCGGTCTGAAAATAATTAAACCCTGAAAAGATATACTTCTCAGGGTAACACAAAAGCGGCTTCTGATCTCTCAAAAGCCGCAATATATATCTATTGTTCTCCGTTGAACAGATCCTTAATCTTGTCAAAGAAACTCGTCCGCTTGGAGTAATTCTTGCCCTCCAGTGTGTCCTCAAACGCCTGCAAAGCGTCCTTCTGCTTCTTGTTGAGGTTTGTCGGGACTTCAATGGAAACCGTAACAAGCTGGTCGCCTCTGCCGTTCCTCTGGCAGTGCTGAACTCCCTTGCCGCGGATCGTGAATACCTTACCGGGCTGAGTTCCGGCGGGAATGGTGAACTTCATGCTACCGTCAATGGTCGGAATGTCGATCTCCGCACCAAGCGCCGCCTGAGTATAGGTGAGCGGGACTTCCACAAGAATATTGTCGCCGTCGCGCTCGAATACCTTATCAGGGCGCACGGAAATGCGAACCTTGAGGTCGCCGCGGGTGCCGCCGTTCGCTCCTGCATTGCCCTTTCCGGAAAGCCGGATAGTCTGACCGTCGTTGATACCGGCGGGAATATTGACTGTGATCGTCGCTTTCTTCTGGGAAACGCCATTGCCTCCGCAGGCAGGACAGGGTGTTTCTATGACCTTTCCCTTTCCGCCGCACTTGCTGCAGGTCTTTGTGGTCTGCATCATGCCGAACATTGTCTGCTGACGGACATTGACCTTACCTGTACCGCGGCAGTCCGGACAGGTCTTGGCGGTAGTTCCTTTCTTAGCGCCGCTGCCGCCGCACTCATCGCAGGTTTCAACGCGGTTTATCTCAATGTCATGGGTTATGCCCTTGCAAGCCTCCATGAAGCCGATGCTGAGGGATACCACAATATCAGAGCCGCGCCGCGGAGCGTTCGGATTAGACCGCGAGCCGCCGGAAAAACCTCCGCCGAAAATATTGTCGAAAATATCGCCGAGATCCACTCCGCCGGAAAATCCACCGGAGAACCCTCCGAAGCCGCCAAAACCGCCGCTGCCGCCGGAGCCTGCGCCCGCGCCGTAGCTGGGGTCAACTCCCGCGAAGCCGAACTGGTCGTAACGCGCCTTTTTATCCGGGTCGGAAAGCACATCGTTAGCCTCGTTGACCTCTTTGAATTTTGCCTCTGCTTCGGGATTATCTGGATTCAGGTCGGGGTGGTATTTCTTCGCCATCTGGCGGTAGGCTTTCTTTATTTCAGCGTCTGACGCGCCCTTTTGAAGTCCCAGAACCTCGTAATAATCTCTCTTCTCCATAAGTAATCAATCCTTTTGTATGAGAAACACAACGCCTTGGGGATTTCCACAGGGCGTTGTGTAATCTTAATAATTATTCGTCGATAACCTCGCCGTCAACCGGGCCGTTATCCTGAGGCGCTGCGCCCTCTGCACCGGCAGCCGCGCCGCCCTGTGCCTGATAGATCTTGCCAGCTACCTCGTAGAATGCCTTCTGGAGGTCGTCCTTTGCGGACTTGATAGCCTCGATATCAGTACCCTTGAGGGCTTCCTTGAGAGCGTCAAGCTTGGGCTGTACAGCCGCCTTGTCGTCCTCTGTCACCTTGTCGCCGAAATCGGTCATTGACTTCTCGATCTGGTAAACCATCTGGTCTGCCTCGTTGCGCGCGTCAACGTCCTCCTTGCGCTTCTTGTCCTCGGCTGCAAACTGCTCAGCTTCCTTGACAGCCTTGTCGATGTCCTCCTTGCTCATGTTGGTGGAGGCGGTGATGGAGATGTGCTGCTCCTTGCCTGTGCCGAGATCCTTTGCGGTTACGTTTACGATACCGTTTGCGTCGATATCAAATGTAACCTCGATCTGCGGGATACCTCTCGGAGCGGGAGCAATGCCGTCCAGACGGAATGTACCGATAGACTTGTTGTCCTTTGCAAATTCACGCTCGCCCTGAAGTACGTTGATATCAACACTGGGCTGATTGTCGGAGTAGGTGGAGAATATCTGGCTCTTCTTGGTAGGAATGGTGGTGTTGCGCTCGATCATTCTGGTGCATACGCCGCCGGCGGTTTCGATACCGAGGGACAGAGGAGTTACGTCCAGCAGAAGCAGACCTGTAACCTCCTTGTTCAGTACGCCGCCCTGAATGGAAGCGCCGATAGCTACGCACTCATCAGGATTGATGCCCTTGAACGGCTCCTTGCCGAGGAAGCTCTTAACTGCGTCCTGTACGGCAGGAATTCTTGTGGAACCGCCTACCAGAAGGATCTTGTCGATCTCGCTCTTATCAAGACCGGAGTCGGAAATTGCCTGCTTCAACGGGCCCATTGTTGCTTCAACAAGGTCTGCTGTCAGCTCGTTGAACTTCGCTCTGGTGAGAGTTACGTTCAGGTGCTTCGGACCGGTCGCGTCCGCGGTGATATAAGGAATATTTACATTTACAGAGGTGGAGTTGGACAGTGCGATCTTAGCCTTCTCAGCCTCGTCCTTTAATCTCTGCATTGCGAACTTGTCATTGCCGAGGTCGATTCCGTCGGACTTCTTGAACTCGCCCTTTAAGAAATCAATAATTCTCTGGTCGAAGTCATCACCGCCGAGGTGGTTGTTACCTGCGGTCGCGAGAACCTCCTGAACGCCGTCGCCGATCTCAATAACGGATACATCGAAAGTACCGCCGCCGAGGTCGTAAACCACGATCTTCTGCTCCTCTTCCTTATCAATTCCGTAAGCAAGCGCTGCGGCTGTCGGCTCGTTGATAATTCTGTGAACCTTGAGTCCGGCGATCTGACCAGCGTCCTTGGTAGCCTGACGCTGGCTGTCGGTGAAGTATGCCGGAACGGTAATTACCGCGTCGGAAACCTTCTTGCCGAGGTAAGCCTCAGCGTCGCCCTTCAGCTTCTGTAAGATCATTGCGGAGATCTCCTGCGGAGTGTACTTCTTGCCGTCGATCTCTACCTTGTAATCGCTGCCCATGTGGCGCTTGATGGAAATAACGGTCTTTTCAGGATTTGTAACAGCCTGATTCTTTGCAAGCTGACCTACCAGACGCTCGCCGTCCTTGGTGAACGCTACAACGGACGGAGTGGTTCTTGAACCCTCGGAGTTGGTGATAACCACCGGCTCGCCGCCCTCGATAACAGATACGCAGGAATTTGTCGTACCTAAGTCAATACCAATAATCTTTCCCATAATGAATTCCTCCATTCTTTTGTCTGCATATTATATGCGATAAAACCTTAATGATGTATGCGCTTAATTTGCTACTGCCACCATTGCAAAACGGATTACCTTGTCATTGATCTTGTATCCCTTTGCAAATGTTTTTGCGACCTTGCCGCTCTCGACTCCCTCTTCATCAACGCGCTGAACCGCCTGATGAAGCTGGGGATCAAATTCCGCGCCGTCGCTTTCGATCTCGGTCACGCCCAGCTTTGTGAGAGTTGCCATAAAGCTGTCGTAGATCATCTGAACGCCCTGCTTGTAGTTATCGTCGGTGCATTCCGCTGCCAGCGCTCTTTCGAGATTATCCATAACCGGCAGGAACTCCGAAACCACGTTGGAAATTATATCCGCGCGAAGCTCCAGTTTTTCCTTTGCGGTGCGCTTTCTGTGGTTGTCGTATTCAGCCATTGTCCGGAGAAGCTGATCCTTTACCTGTGCCAGCTCCGCCGCAAGCTTTTCATCTGCGTCCGGCTGTTCTTCAACGACCTCCGCTTCTGCGGCTTCTGCCGGCTCTGCGGGAGCTTCGGTCTGAGCAGTTTCCTCCAGATTAACGCTATCGCTGTTCTCCATCTCCATTGTCCTTGACCTCGCTTTCTATCTGCGGCGGCTGAACAGATTCCTCAGACAGCAGCCTTGTTATTTTGTTGCTGAAATATTCGATATAAGGTATTATCCTGCGGTAGTCCAGCCGCATCGGCCCGATGACTCCCAGCGTACCCGCCGGCTTTCCGTCCTTATAGTACGTTCCGCTGACAAAGGTTGAATTGCTGATCGCAAAGGTGTCGGTGCTTTCCTCGCCGCCGAATTTTATGTTGATCCCCGAAAAAGTGCTGTCCAGCAGAGCCGAAAGCTCGTTTTTGTTTTCGAGGAACTTCATAACGTCCATTACCGGGAACTCCTGACATTCCAGAAGGTTTGTTTGTCCCTGAACCTCAACGCTGTCCTGCATGAGGTCGTTTGAAAGCTCATAAACTGCGTCCAGAAGCGGCGAAAGCGTGATCATGTACGCTCCCAGAGCCTCGGTGAGCTTGTTGATGTATTCATCGGTCATCTCCGCAAGATTTATGCCCTGAAGATTCTTGCTGACGAAGTTCGTAAAGAACTCCATCTGCTCATTCGTCAGGTCGAACTCCATGCGGCAGATACGGTTCTTTATCGCGCCGCTGCTGGTTATCATCAGCAGGACATACATACGGCGACCGGTGGGAATCACGTCCACCTTAGTTATCACCGAGAACTGCGACACATGGTTGGTGGAGAATGTGGCGCATTTTGTGACCTCTGCAAGAGCCGCGGACGCGTTCTGGATTATCGCTTCCTCCGGAGAACAACTGCTGTCCTCCGCCGCATTCTCAAGCAGCCCGTCGATCTGCTCCATATCCGCCTGATCCAGCGGAACGGGGTTCATCAGGTTGTCGATGTAGAACCGATATCCCTTGTAGGTGGGAACTCTTCCGGCGGAGGTGTGCGGGTGATCGAGATAACCTTCCTGCTCCAGCGCCGCCATTGTATTTCTGATCGTGGCAGAGGACACCTGAATATCCGGCTTTTCGGCAAGCACCTTTGAGCCTACCGGCTCGCCTGTTCTGATATACTCATCGACTATCGCCGCAAGTATTTTCATTGCTCTGGTATCCAAGCTGACCACCTTCCTTACGTCTTTAGCACTCTGTCCCCTTGAGTGCTAAATATAATTTATCATGTTTTCACGAAAAAGTCAAGTGTTTTCAGAAAAAAATTTAACAAATCCCAAAGATTTTTTCAACAGCCTTTTGTTGAAAATTGCCAACTAGTCCTTACAAATGGCTTAACAGCCGCAAATACAGCACACGGCGAACTGTTAAGAGTTCGCCGTGGCAGTATGTCTGATCTCCAGAGCAAGCCTTATCATACTGTCCAGCTCCCCCAGAGCAGCAGTTTTCAGCTCCTCCGGGAGCGCTTCGCCGTTCCTGCGCCGCAGCTTTGCTGAAAGCTTTATTTCTCCTGTATCCAGCCGCTTCACCCGGACGGAATATGCCTCGCAGCTATGCTCTCTGCCGCCGTGCTCAAAGGTGAGCAGCGCCTTGTCGGAAAGTCCCTCCAGAAGCATCGCTCCGGCGGTTTCCGCGCTGTCCATCCGTTGTGTCAGCCTGCCGCAGTAAAGATATCTCGAACCGCTCAGCTCCGCAGTTTCTCCCTCCTCGTCCGTGGTCATTCCATAGCCGTTCCATGCGCTCTGAAACATAGGGATAAGCGTGCTTCTTCCCGCCGCCGCGTCATTCAGCAGATCAATGAGGTAAGCCCTCGGTGAGCTTCCGGAACGGTAAGCGTTCTCGATCATGCTAACCGGCTTTTCAGCAGAGGTTATCCCCTCGGTGAAGTGCATATCCGTCAGCAGCTCCGGATCCTCAGCGCAGCACACCAGCATATTAAGGCTGCACCGCATATCACGGGTAAGGGTTTCCAGCACCGGGGTGAGATCCGCCTGCGCGAAGCCGCCTCCGATTATCAGCAGCTTGTTTTCGCTCATGTAGATCTCCTTGCCGTCGTTGAGCGAAATATTGTCCACCGCCTGCGCAAAGGTCTTTCCGCTGCCGCTGACCTTGATAACATTCTCTCCGGAAGCGTCAATCCCCTCGCTGCTGCTACCGCCGGAGCTGAAAAGCAGCGCGCTTACGGTGTACTCGCCGTTATCCCAGTCCACCGCAGCCGCTTGGATTATCGCACGGTCGCCAAGCTCCGTCGCTGCGCAGCCGCTTAAAAGCGTCATGCCCGCCGCTGCAAGTATTGCAGTAATCAGCCTTTTCATGCGCGGCTCTCCTTTCCCTGCTGGGCTTCGGTATTATGCCGGGTTCCTGCGTTTCCAGAGTTTCCAGAGTTTTCAGCGTTTCCGGCGTTTTCGGCGCATTTTGCGCATTCCCCGACTATGGAGATCCCTGCAAATATCATCATTCCTATGCGGAACGCTGCGCACAGCGCCCACACCGCGCAGGAAACTCCGTCCAGCCTTTTGAACAGGATTATATCCGACAGCGAAGCCGCAGCGGCGATCGGATAATCCGTCATGCTGTAATACTCTCCCAAAGTTACGCCGAAAAATACGCAGAACAACGCTCCCAAGACAGCAGCGGTCAGCGCGTACAGCAGCACCGCCTTTCCGGAACGGGTCTTTGCGGCGTTTTTTCCATCAGTTCTGATATATGGCAGCAGCGCCGCAAACACCAGATATTCCCCGCTGCGGATAAGCCGCTCCGCTCCGTCTGATATAAACAGCCCGGTGCTCCACTCCGGCAGCTCCCGCGTGAAATCCATATACGGTATATCCGCGATGATCACCAGCAGCGTTATCACTCCCGCCGCGATCATGAACAGAACTCCAGCCCGCGCCAGAGCCTCGCAGCCCTTTGCCGCTGCATACGCCCCGAATCCCGCCAGAAACAGCGCGATTATCAGAGATGACATCTGGGTCAGAAGATTTCTCTGCACGAACTCCGCAGTGTAGATGATCGTGCGTATCACAAACAGCACGAGCAGAAGCGCAGCGCCTATCGCCGAAGCCCAGCCCCAGAACCTGTTTTTCCTCCAGATAGCCGCATAGAACGATCTGCCTTTAAACGAATAAATTATCACCGGCAGCGCGATCAGAAACCTTATAATCTCCGCAGTCAGCACTCCCGCAAGCCCCATTCCGCCAAAGCCCGCGGTGGAGGGATACACCATTTCCGCAGTTATCCTCATCAGCAGCAGAATGCAGAAAAGCTGAGCCGCGCTGATCTTGTGTGAATTATCCTGCATAGCTCCCCCTTAGTCCGCGTGGATATTGCTGCCGTTCAGTCCCTGAATAGTGACATCGCCCTTTTGCAGCCTCCGCCAGCCTGCTCTCACCAGCATATCTCTTGAGCTGCGGGGCGAGAAAGGCGAAAACGGCGCCATATACGGCACTCCGTAGGTGTTGAGCGAGCACATTTTGATGATAATTACCCCGGCGGCAAGCAGCAGCCCGAACAGCCCGAAAATACCTCCGGCTAGAATATAGATAAACCGCAGCACCACGGTTCTCTCATACAAAGCCGGAACGACAAAGCTGCAAAGACCGCTCAGCGCAACGATAAGCACCATCGGCGCTCCCACAAGCCCTGCATTCACAGTGATATCTCCGATGACGATACCGCCGACAACACCGATCGCGTGTCCGATAGGGCGCGGCAGCCGTATCCCAGCCTCACGGAGTATCTCATACATGAAGTGTATCAGCAGACATTCCGCCATAAGCGAATATGGCGCGGTCTGCTCGGCTGCGGCAAGGTTCAGTATCAACGACGAGGGCAGCATCTCCGGATTATAGGAGGCTACCGCAACATACGCTCCCGGCAGGAACAGCGTGATTAAATAAGCTGCAAGCCGCACCAGCCGGATAAACGCCGCATAAAACGGCTTCTGGGTGTAGTCGTCCAGCGTCTGGAAATTCTCGATAAAGAGATAAGGAACAGTCAGCGCGAACGGAGTTCCGTCCACCAGAATTCCCACCCTGCCCTCATACAGCTTCGCGGCAAAGCTGTCCGGTCGCTCGCAGGTGCCGCATTCCGAGAAGAACCACCCGCCTTTTCCCTCAAAGAATGGCTGGAGATAGCCGCTTTCAAGAATTGTATTGAGCTTCACGCTTTTGAGCCGTTTTTTCACGTCCTCCAGCAGCTTGGGCGATACCTTGTCGCTGAGATAGCACAGGCATATATCAGTGTTGCTTCGTTCCCCGATTACCAGCATCTCAAACACCAGCGTGGGGGATTTTATCCGGCGGCGGATAAGAGCCATGTTCTTGCGGATAACCTCCACAAAGCCCTCTCTGCTGCCCCGGACGTTAAGTTCACCGGAGGGCTCGTCAACTCCCCTCGCGGCGTAGCCTTGTATTCCGACAGCGATACCACGGGCGCAGCCCTCTACAAGGATTATCGCAAATCCGCTCTGCATTTTAAGCGTAAGGTCGCCGATATTGTTTATTTCAAGCTGCTCCGCCGCAATGAGATAATCCTTGAAAAGCCGCTCCATTATCTCCTCCGGCGGCAGCTTTTCGGAATTACCCACATCATTCAGCTTTTCATAGACAAGCTGCGCCAGCGTGTCGGTGCTCGCCATTCCCTCGCAGGTTATCACAGCGATATCGCTGCCGCACAGCGATCCGGTCTTTATTATCACGTCGCTCGACCCGCCGGTTATCGCTTTTAGATGATCGAGGTTCTTTTTAAGCGACTTCTCCAGCGGAAGCTCAGGTGGTATCGCGGTATAAACATTTTCTGACATATTGTGTATCACCCTCTGCATCAGTAATTTTCCACGATATTTTCTCCTGATATGGTTGAATTATTCAGAGAATTATGGTACAATATTCATCGGACTGGGGGAATTATAATGAATCTGAGGACAGCCAGCGCATCAGACCTGCCGAAGCTGCGGGAGATCTACGCTGAAATAGTAATAGAAATGCTGAAAAACGGCGTTGACCTGTGGAATGAGCATTATCCATATGAATGGTTCCCGGAAGATATTGCCGCAGAAAGGCTTTGGCTGCTCTGCGATGAGGGAAAAATCGCGGCGGCGTTCGCACTGGACAGCTTTACTGATACAGGCGATGTAACGTGGCAGCAGCCGGACAGCCCCGCAATGGTGCTTATGCGGCTGGGTGTAGATCCGGCATATCAGCACATGGGACTGGGAGCGCGCTGCGTGGAGCTTGCGAAAAACATGGCAAGGGAGCGCGGCTGCAAATATCTGCGGCTGTTCGTGGTGGACTGCAACAAGCCTGCAGAGCAGTTCTACATTAAATGCGGCTTTGTCCGGGGACAGGGAGAGCATACCGAGGTTATTCCCGGTCTTGCCCCGGAGGGACTTACGGAATACGGCTATGAAATAGGAGTGTGACTTATTATGATACAAAAGCTTACTGAAAAAATGATCGGATATTTTTCCGGCGACCCGAAAAGAATACAGCACTTTATCAAGGTGCATTCCTTTGCGCGGTATATCGGACTGCGGGAGTTTCTGCCGGAGCATGAGCAGTTCCTGCTGGAATGCGCCGCGCTGGTTCACGATATCGGAATAAAGCCCGCGGAGGAGCAGTACGGCGAATGCGGCGGAAAGCTTCAGGAAAAGCTCGGCCCCGCCGAAGCTGAAAAGCTGCTGACGGAGCTTGAATTCACACCGCAGGACATCGAGCGCATATGCTATATGATCGCTCATCACCACACCTACGACAGTATAAACGGCAGGGATCTTCAGATACTTATTGAGGCGGATTTTATAGTAAATCTTTACGAGGACGGAGCTTCCATTGACGCGGTAAAAACCGCGTACAGCAGGATCTTCCGCACCGAAAGCGGAAAGCGGCTGCTGCGCACCGTATGGAATTTCACGGAGAACTGAAATGAGATTTATTGCCGGGCTTATCGCCCTTGTTGAGAACGTTGAGCGGCTTGCGGCTTTCATCGCGGATAAGGTTCGTCAGAAGCTTGGGCGGCATACCGACGCTGTGGTGCGGATCGCTCATTATCTTCTTATCGTCGCCGGAAACGTGAGTCCGCTCCTGTTTTATTTCACAGGTACTCCGCTGTGGCTGCAAATCATCTTCCTCACTATGTATCTGATCTATATAGTGATATACAGCTTCTACCCGTCGCTGCGGAAATATCCCACATTCCGGCTGCGTATGCTGGGTGACGGCTCAGAGCATATTCTGGCGTTCTTCGTGACCGGAATTGCCTGCCTTATCATCGGCGGACTGACGCTCTGGGCAGTGCTTGCGGGAACGCTCCCGCCGGAGCCGGCAATCACCGCTGGGATAGTTCTCTACCTCGCCGAGCTTGTGATATTCTGGAACGGGATCATTCGTGTGTACTGCACCTCGGTAAGTCTGGGGATAAAATACCGCGCATGGGGTATTGCAATGGGAATGATAACTCCCGCGAACCTCGTGGTGCTCAGCCTGATTTACAGAAAAGTCCGCAGGGAATGCGACTTTGAAACCGAGAAAGCTCTGCTTGACCAGAGCCGCCGGGACGATCAGCTATGCCGCACGAAATACCCTGTCCTGCTGGTACACGGAGTGTTTTTCCGGGACAGCCGCCTGCTGAATTACTGGGGAAGAATTCCTGCGGAGCTTGAAGCAAACGGCGCCCAGATATTCTACGGAGAGCAGCAGTCTGCCGCGTCAATTGAAAGCAGCGCAAAGGAACTCGCTGAGCGCATTGAAACGCTGGTACAAAAAACCGGCTGCGAAAAGGTGAACATCATCGCCCATTCAAAGGGCGGTCTTGACGCACGGTATGCGATATCAAAGCTCGGTTCGGACAAATACACCGCGTCCCTTACCACGATAAACACTCCGCACCACGGCTGCCTGTTTGCGGAATATCTGCTGAACAATGCGCCGGATAATTTCGTCAAGACCATTGAGAACATCTACAACTCCGCATTCAAAAGGCTTGGCGACCCCGAACCGGATTTCATTGCGGCGGTGAAAGACCTCACGAACAGCCGCTGCGAGCAGTTCAATGAGGAAGTTCCCGATATTCCGGGAATTCTTTATCAAAGCGTAGGCTCCCACGCGAGATGCTCAAAAAGCGGACGTTTCCCTCTCAATCTCTCATATCCCCTCGTCAAGAAATACGACGGTGACAACGACGGACTTGTGGCGCTCACCTCCGCGCCGTGGGGCGAGAGCTTCACGGTGCTTCACCCGGATGGAAAGCGCGGGATAACCCACGCGGACGTTATAGACCTGAACCGCGAGAACATACCCGGCTTTGACGTGCGGGAATTCTACGTCCAGCTTGTGAACGGACTGAAAAAACGAGGGCTGTGAATACAAAAGACCGCCGGAAAGAAATATCCGGCGGTCTTTTTATTCAGTTATTTCAGCCTGACCGCTTATTATCGCAGGAATTAGCCTGTCCCGAAGCCCGGCAAGCTCCCTGCATTCTTCCCGCAACAATAATATCCTGCGAACAAACATCTTTGCCAGCCGCTCGTATTTCTCCAGAATATCCCCCGGCGGCACTGCCAGATCAATGAACGACAGATTTCCCTCGTTCAGCGAGGCTCTGGTGGAAGCCATGCTTGATCCGGAGAGATACTGCTTCACCGCCCCGGAGCTGAGAAAGCTGCGTATATACTCCTGAAGATACTCTCCCCGGACGTCAATGCGGCTGAGCGCGACATTATACGCTCCCGCTATCCCGAACCGGGTAGTTCCCGCCGCGCCGTACTTGTCAAGCATGATGTCATATTCACCGCACAGCTTGTTTGAGCGGCTTTCCGGAATAAACGTCATATGGCTGCTGTCGGCATAGTCGCGGTTCTGGATAAAGCGGACGTAGCCCGGCTTATATTCCGAGATGTGTTGGGATTTCGGCGGCTGACTTCCGCCGTTCCACGATACCAGTTCCAGCAGATTTGCGGCAGTCCACCCCGCAGGTATCTCACGTTTAAGCAGGCTGTTATATTCCATTTTTCCTCCGGAAGAGTGATAGGGTCTGCCCTGTCCGTCCGGGAAATCAAACCTCGTGAACCACAGGTCGTATATCAGGCTGAGCTGCCTCTGCAAGGCGCTGCACAGCTCGCTGTTGAGCGATATCTTTTTGTTGACGCTTGTCAGCAGCTGCACCTCTTTATCAAGCGGCTTTTCGTTTATCGGAACAAGTATTTCCTTTAAGTCTTTAATTCCTATTCCGCTGACTATCGAGCCGGTGGCGTCCGCGCGTCTGAACTGGGTCTGAACATACTCTGAAAGCAGCGCGAACAGCAGGTACTCCTGGCTGCATTTGCTACTGTCAGCCCTCAGCAGCACCAGCCGCTGCCCCAGACAGCATTTCAGTCCCTCCGGAACGATCGCCGCCGCTCCCACCGGCGCTTCTCTTGAGATTATTATATCACCGGGCTGAGGAACAGCGCGCTTTGTGCGTTCTTCATAGGTCTGCTCGTCCACAAAATATCCGTCCGTGAAATCCAGAATACCGCGGCAGAGGTTGAAATTCCGAACGACACGAACACCATGTGTTTTCCACTCCGGGGTCGAGTGCGGACAGTCTATGATTTCCGTGCATAGTTCCGAAAGCTTGCAGAATTTCATTCCGAACCTCCGATTTTCTGAGTAAGCTCAAGCGCCTCAAGCTCTCGAAGTATCTCGTTCTGGAGCGCGTTTCCCTCCTCAAACAGCGACCGGAGTTTGCGGGAGCATTCCTCCATTTCCGCGCTGAATTCCTCCGGAGTAAGCCCCGTATCCGCCGCTTTCACGCCGAAATACTGCCCTGCGGACAAGGAGTAATTTTTCGCCTTTATCTCATCGTAGCTTACCACCACCGAGAATTCCTCAACGCTCTCACGGTTCAGGAACGTAGTAACTATCTCGTCTATCTCATTATCCCGCAGACGGCGCTTCTGAAAGCCGTTGTCCCGGTATTCCTCCCCCATTCCCGTCGCGTCGATAAGCACTGCGCCGTCGGATTTTCCGGACTTATCCAGAAACAGCACCGACACATTTGTTCCGGTGGTGGCGAACAAATTCGGCGGCATACTTATACAGCCGCACACCAGACGGTTATCGGTCAAATGCCTTAGTATCACGTTCTCCACACCGCTCTTTGCCGTAATAAATCCGGTCGGGATCACCACCGCGCCCTTTCCGTCGCCTTTGAGGGAGTTTATAACGTGCTGGAGAAAGCAGGTGTAGATCGCCATGCCCTCCTTTTTCTTTGCGGGTATCTTCGGTACTCCCGCCCAGAAGCGCTCCGGCATTGCCGCAAGTTTTTCCCGCGTGTCGGAGAAATCCATCTTGAACGGCGGGTTTGAAACCACAAAATCGAATTTCCGCAGCTCTCCGCCGTCGTCGCTCCTGTGATACGGCGAAACAAGAGTATCCCCCTGAATTACGTTGTCAAGCGAGGACACAAGCCTGTTCAGGATCAAATTCAGCTTCAGCATTTTATTGCTGCGCTGGGAAATATCCTGCGAATAGATCCGGCAGTTCTTTTCGCCGATCTGGTGGCACAGTCCCATGAGCAGCGTTCCTGTACCCGCGGAGGGATCATAGCATTCCACATCATGCAGCTCCCCGGAATTACCGGTGAGCAGCCTTGCCATGACGGACGCAATAGAATGAGGGGTGTAGTATTCCGCATATCTTCCGCCGCCGGCGGTGTTGTAATCCTTTATCAGATACTCAAAAATATCCGCGAAAAAGTCGTAATTCTTGCCAAACGCTTCCTCAAATGAGAAATAAACCAGTTTACCCGTTATCGCCCGCGCAAAATCAGCCCGCTGCGCCTCGTCAGTGACATAATGCGTCAGCCTTTCGAACAGCGGTATCCTTGTTTCCTGCGCAGTCCTTGTGAAGAAAATATCCTTGTTGATCTCGGCGATATCGGTCATTGTCCGGTCGAATATCACATCAAAATCAGCGCATTCCCGCCGCTTCCACAGATTATGTACAAGCTGCTCCGGCAGAAGCACCGGGATCTCTTCCGGCAGAGCTGACAGCAGCTCGGAACGCCGGTTGTCGGGCATTTCAGAATACGCGTCCTCCCAGCGTGCAGCCGATGTAGTTTCCGGGCTTATTTTCCTTATTTCGCAGCCGAATTTGTCGTTTATGAATTTATATAGAAACACCTGAGTTATTATCTTGTATTCGTTTCCGTCATTCCCTAATCCGAAGCTCTGACAGACGGTTTTAAGCGCGTCGATAAGGGATATCGTTTTTTCTTTTATGTCCATATTTCCTCCCGGCAGAGATACATTAAGTCCGGATAACAGTATAACATAAATTCCCGAAAAATACAAGTAAAACGCGGCTGTGATTTTTGCGCAGAACATAATAAAGCGCCGCATTTTTTGAGATAAACAAAAACCAAACCGCATAATTCGGTGAAAAATTATTACAATAAGGGTAAAAACAAATTCAGAGGAGAAAATCAGCATGGTATCAAAAAAGGTTACAGTAAAAAATGAACAGGGACTTCATATGCGTCCGGCAGGAATACTTGCCAAAGCCGTAAAGGCTCACCCGAACTGCGAGGTGACGCTGAACGTGAACGGAAAGACCGTAAAGGCTAACAGCCCTATGACGATAATGGCGGCAGGGCTGAAAAAAGGCTCAGAGGTCGAGATCGTATGCTCCGGCGCAGACGAACAGGCAGCGCTTGACGAGATAGCGGCATTGTTCGCAGACGGCTTCGGGGAATAAGGAAATGTACGCATTATGGAGTGATCATCATGGTTAAATTCACCGGAAAGGGAGTTTACGGCGCGGTGGCGGTGGGCAGGATCTCTGTTTTCAGAAAGCCGGACGCGCAGGTAAAACGTACCCACATTGAGGATACCGCCGCCGAAAAAGCAAGGGTCGCCGCCGCAAAGAGAGCGGCTGCGGAACAGTTACAAGCGCTTTATGACAAGGCGCTCAAGGAGGTCGGCGAAACCAACGCCCAGATCTTCGAGATCCATATGATGATGCTGGAGGACGAGGACTACAACGAATCCATCGAAAACATCATCGAAAGCCAGAGCGTCAATGCGGAATACGCGGTGGCGGTGACCTCGGATAATTTTGCAGAAATGTTCTCCTCCATGGAAGACACATATATGCAGGCAAGAGCCGCCGATGTACGGGATATCTCAAACCGGCTTATCGCAGACCTGACCGGGACTGCCGCAATGATGACAGGCTCCGGAGATAAGATGATAGTTTGCGCCGACGACCTTGCCCCAAGCGAAACCGTATCGCTGGACAAGGAAAAGGTGCTTGCCTTTGTGACCGCTCACGGCTCGTCAAATTCGCATACCGCGATACTTGCAAGGAATATGAATATCCCCGCGGTGATCGGCGCAGGAGATGAATTCCTCGCAAATATCAAAGATGGCGACGAAGCGATAGTTGACGGATATACCGGAGAGATCTTTATAAATCCCGACGAACAGACAATAGCTGCCCTGACGAAAAAACAGCAGGCGGACGAGGAGAAGAAGCGGCTTCTTCAGGAGCTTAGAGGAAAAGAAAATGTGACCCTCGACGGCAGAAAAATAAACATCTTCGCCAACATAGGGAGCGTTGACAATATCGGCGCTGTGCTGGTAAACGACGCCGGCGGGATAGGACTGTTCCGCAGTGAGTTTCTGTATCTCGAAAACTCCGACTACCCCACCGAGGAACAGCAGTTTACCGCATACAAACGGGTTCTGGAGAGTATGTCCGGCAAAAAGGTCATCATCAGGACTCTTGATATCGGCGCGGACAAGCAGGTGGATTACTTCAACCTGAAAAAGGAGGAAAACCCTGCGCTCGGCTACCGGGCAATAAGAATCTGCCTGACGCGAACGGATATCTTCAAAACTCAGCTCAGAGCGCTTTTCAGGGCTTCGGTCTATGGCAGTCTGGGTATCATGTTTCCGATGATAACCAGCGTTTCAGAGCTTGAACAGATTCTTGAAATATGCAATGAGGTAAAGGCTGAGCTTAAGGAACAGGGCGCGGCTATCCCGGACAGCACCGAGCTTGGAATTATGATCGAAACTCCCGCCGCCGCAATAATAAGCGACAAACTTGCTCCTATGGTGGATTTTTTCAGCGTAGGCACTAACGACCTCACCCAGTACACCCTCGCCTGCGACCGCCAAAATCCTGACGTTGAGCAGTTCTGCGACACTCACCACGAGGCAATCCTCCGGCTTATCGAAATGAGCGCACAAAACGCCCACAAAAACGGCGCGTGGATTGGTATTTGCGGAGAGCTTGCGGCGGACACCTCGCTTACCGAAACATTCCTGCGAATGGGAATTGACGAGCTGTCGGTTTCGCCGTCCTTTGTGCTTAAAGTTAGAGAAGCTGTAAGGAGCATTGATCTGTCAAAATAGATCCATAAGTCAATTATTGACTTTTTTTGCTTTCTTCGCATCTATTATTGTTGAAAAGACTTGATTTTTTTCCAGAAATATGATATAATTCAAAAAGAAAATAGTGAGTTATATCGGCATTTGAGCCGATTTGCCAGATCTCGGTTTTTCACACCGGATTTACTGCTTTTGCCGCCTGCCCGAAGCAGGCGCTGCCAAATTTTTTTTTGATCGGAGGATAATGTCATGCAGACCTACGCGGAAAAAAAGCAAAATCTGATATCAATGAATAGTTCCAACAGCGCTTTTTCCAGCGAAAGCAGCATTCCCAACTCGTTCTACTCAGTCAATTCTTCTGCGGCTAACAGCGGACTTGAAACTGCGCTTAAAAGCAGAATGAATATGTCCAGCTTCATGCACTCCCCTGCTGCTTCAAACGCTCTTTCCTCCCTCCATTCGCACGAAAGGCAGATGTCAGACGACCTCGGAAATAAGCTCAAGGACAGATTTGGCACAGATATGCGCGGAATGCGCATTTTCGAGGACGACGGACTTCAGGAAAGGTTCGGACAGCGCGCCTATGCAAAGGGCAATGAGATCCACCTTGCGCACGGCGAGTTTTCTCCGGATACCCCGTCGGGACTTGACCTCATCATGCACGAAGCAAGCCACGTTATCCAGCAGGGCTCCGGAATGGTTCATTCCCACGGAATAACCGAAAATCCCGCGCTGGAGGCACAGGCGCACAGCGGACTTACTGCGCCTGATTCTTTTACCATGCCCGTAGCTTCTGACAGCTCCGCAATTCAGGGCTGGGCGCCATGGCAAAAACTGAAGGGCTTGTTCACCGGAAAAAATAATGATACGTCAAACGCAGCTCCGCCACAGGCAGAAGCCGCTCCTCCACAGGAGGAAAACCGTTCATTGGCTGAAAGAGCGTGGGATGCAACCAAACAGGGCGCTGGAAAAGCGTGGGAAGCAACCAAACGCGGCGCTGGAAAAGCGTGGGACGCAACCAAACGGGGCGCCGGAAAAGCATGGGACGCAACCAAACGGGGCGCCGGAAAAGCGTGGGATACGACCAAATGGGGCGCTAAGGCTGTATGGAATGGCGTAAAGAAAATTGGAAAAAAGGCTCTGGACTCAGTTGGCTTAATTGACGCTCACAGACAGGCTGTCGATCAGTTTAATAATTACAGAGAAGACTATGATAAAATGAGCACATGGGAGCGTTTTAAATGGACTGCCAAAAACCCGTTTGCCCGTATGTTTGCCGGATTAGAAAAAGGAAACACTGCTAGAAGAAACAGAGAGGAAGAGCTTCTTGGAAACGGAGAAGGCGCAGATACCGGAACTTATTCCATAGACAACGAAGATGCAAAGCAGTTTGATCCCACCAGCGTTTTCTCGGACACAAGCAAAGCAAACGGAGTACATAACTACAAGACCGACACAAAACTCCTTAACGCAGGTGGAAAGCTCGGCACAGTCGGAACCCTTTCATCGCTCGCCGCCATTCCTGTCGGTCTGGGCGGAAAGACAGGCATGAACATGAAAGAAAAGGGCGTTACACTCGGAACGTCCGACCATGCTGTCGGAGGCGTTGCCAGCGGTCTTAATGCCGTAGGAGCTCTTGCAAACTTTACAAACAGTACGGCTCAGACGTTTCAGCAGGCAGACAACGGTAATAAAGCTGACACAATAAGAAATGCTCTGGATATGGTTAACCATGGCGCTAACTTTATTGGACAGACGACTCGTCTGGCTTCTTATGCGTCAGGAGCTAACAATCTGATCCAGACAATGGATACCCAAGTTATTCCGGGACTTGATGTAGCATCGGGCGCACTTACCGCAACAAAGGGACTGATCGGATATGGTTCGGGAAGGTCTACTGAAAAAGCAATGGATAAACGCCTAAATGCCGAAGACGCCGACAAGAACTCAGATATTTACAAAGCAAGCAAGATGGCAAGAAATAAGGCGCATATCAACAAAGTACAAGGCGGATTTGATATGGCGTCCGGAGCATTGAAAGCGGCTGGCGGCGGACTTAAGCTCGCCGGAGTATCTTCGCTTGTAGGTACTGCGGTCGGCGCAATCGGCTCAGGAGTAGGCTTTGTCGGCGGGTGCGTCACTGACCAAATGAAGAGAGATATGCGCCATGACCTTGTAAACGATGAACTTGGATTAGAGGACAAGATCACGGAATTCTGCGCAAGAAACAATTGCGACAGAAAAACAGCAAAGCATGTTATTCTCAGGAAAATGGGCTATCAGTCTGGCAAGAGAAAAGAAGTATTCAACAACATTGTCCTTAACAGGGCAGCGAAGATGAAGAAGAAGGCTGATAGCGGAGATGAAGAGGCTATGCAGTTCATGGCTGATCTCGGACTCAAATCCAAAAAATCGAAGGACAAGAGCGGAGGAACCAAGAAGGTATACAGCCTGCAAGGTATAGCAGAAAAGCTTGGCATGGAAGGAAATGCAACATGGGAAGAACAGCTCAGGAATTCCCAGAATCGCAGGAAATATGACAGGTCAAATCCTTTCGCAAAAACAGCGACATGAGTAAACGAGGTATCAAATGACAGAACAACAGTATATTCAGATTCTTGAGCAGATCCTGAATGAAATCAAGGACGCAAAGCTGGAAGCAAAAATTCTTAAATCCGATGACGGAACGCTCCTTCGGGCAATTGTTCCTTTAGGAAACAGCGAGGACGATCTGACGGCGCTTGCGGATATAGGGATCGTAACTACCGCAAACGGCACTGAGATCGCTCAGATCTACTTTACGCTCACAGCAGAGCTTTCAGACAATGCGGAAGCGGAGATCATAAAAGCCCTCCCTGCCCTGAATTTTTACAGTCTGATCGGAAGCTACGGGATCTATGATCACAATCAGGTTTATTTCAAGTATGCCATTCCGATTTCCGAATTCGATGACAACGAGCTTCGGGCAAGCGAGATTCTTGACGCATTCGCAGTATCATTCGAGTCCCTTAGCGGAACATATGATGCTATTATTGCTCTGGCATCAGGCACAATGGATTACAGCGCAGCCGTTAAGTCAGAGCTTATTCCGGAAATGTGAACTGCTTAGAGCAACGGGTTCTCTGTTAATGATGTACTTTATATTCTCCAATTAATTGGCGAATATATCTGAATGTTATCTCCAACCAATCTACCCGGTTTCTGCATAAAAATTATTTACCCTCTGCTTTTGATTTCAGCAGAGGGTATATTTTTTCTGCACGTTTAGCGTATTACACAACGAAATCTTGTTGTGAATGCGCAAATTTGTGCATTTTCCCTCTGGCGTTATACGGTTATTTGTGGTACAATAATCATGATCGAACTATCGGTCATGATACGATACATGGATATCAGAAAGGATGAAGATCATGGAAAAAGCAAAAGCATGGGAAGAAGAGTCTTGGTGGGAAGATGAGGAAGAAGACGAGGGGTCTTGGGAAGAAGAAGAGGAGGAAAATGACGAGGATATCGAAGACTACAAGTTTTTCGGTTACAACAGCGATGAAGAGTTTCTGGAAGATTTTCTCGGTTGTGACAGAAACTGGACGCTTGAGGATTTCTTTGACAGCTACAACAATTAATTAAGGTCTGCCGTGGCGCAGAATAAGTTCAACAAAAAATCGGGGCGAAGCACATTCTTCGCCCCGATAAAGGAGGATTACCATGGAAAGAATGCAATTTTATCCAAATAAGCCACTTAAAGACGCTCTCCACGCCGAATCAGCGATCAAAGGCGTCAGCGTATCCCAGCTTATCATTGATATACTTTCAGAACATTGCGGACTAGCAGTATCAGAGTCAGAAAAAAAGCCATTAACAGAGCTAACAGAGAAAATTCTGCAGGAAGTAAAATTATTTGTCATGAACAGCCAGCCGGGAACTACCTTTGACCTACTCACAGCCTCAGAAACATTCTCCAAAATTGAAATGTTCGCTTGTGGTAAGCCCTCCACTAATCGAGCCACAATTGGCAAAATCTTTGTTTCAAAACTTGGAAAAGGTGAATTCGCCAACGTTTCTGTTGTAAGCGGTAAAAAGAGCGTAAATCGTGCCACGCTTTATGAAATCAAGAAAGACTGATTTCTGCGATTGAGGTTCAAATTATGATAAATCACGAAAAAAATGTTGCTGACGAAATTGGAACTGATGATGTCAAGCTTTGTTGCTCTGAGAACGTTTGTGCTTTTAAGTCTGATGAGAGCGCCATGCGCGGTTCAACTAATGAATTGACCGATTTTGTGATTGAAAATGGTCGTCTGATAAAATACTGCGGACACTCTCAAAATGTTATAATACCCAACTGTGTTATGGAGATTGGTAACCGTGCGTTTGCATTTTGTAAGGATATTAAAAGCGTAACTATTCCGGACGGAGTGATAGGTATAGGCGATAGCGCGTTTCTTTACTGTGAAAACCTTACAAGCATATCGATACATAGCGGAGTTACAAGCATTGGAATAGCAGCGTTTTGGCGCTGTAAGAACCTTAAAAGTTTAACTATTCCGGACAGCGTTACGAGTATTGGAAAGTATGCGTTTTGCTACTGCATCGCACTTGAAAGCGTAACGCTCTCAAAAGAAATTTCTGTTATCGGATGTGGAGCGTTTGCACACTGCGAGAGCCTAAAAAGCGTATCTGTCCCCGACGGAGTTACTAGTATTGGAGAATCTACTTTTTTGTGGTGCGAGAGCCTTCCAAGTATAACAATACCCGGCGGTGTCACAAGTATTGGAGCAGCTGCATTTGAAGCTTGCGACAATATTGTTATCTCAGCGCCGCGGGATTCGTATGCGATAGAATATGCAAAAGAGAACGGTATTAAGTACATAGAAACCTGACATGGAGGATATATCATGAATAATGAATGGGAACTGAAACTGCAAGAGGAATTTCCTTTTATGAAGCAGAACAATGTTGACGAAGAACAAAATCTTTACCGCCGTTTTGGCTGCGACTGTGGCGACGGCTGGTATGAACTGTTGAGAGATTGCTGTATGCAGATTACAGAAAGATATGCTGAAGCGGGCGTGCCGATTGATTTTGTTCCCGCGCAAATAAAGGAAAAGTTCGGAACGCTCAGGTTCTACTACGGCTACGAGGATACACCCTGCGGCATAGCCGCTTTTGATATTCTCGGAAGCGGAAAATGTATACGCATTGAACCCGGCAATGAGCATGAAGATGAACAAAAGAACAAGTTAAGACACGATATTGCAGGTATAGTTCGTGCAGCAGAGGAGCGTTCAAAACACACCTGCGAAAGGTGCGGAGCCAAAGGCGTTCTCAGAACCGACCTCAGCTGGATACAGACATTATGCGATACCTGCTATGCCGCCAAGATAAAAGCACTAAAGGAAGGCAGAAACTACCGTGCAGATAAAGCAAGACAGATTTACGAAGAAATACAGAAGAAAAACGGTAAGATTAAAGGGGGAGAATCATGAGTTTTAAAAGAGGGCTTTTCGTAGCGCTGAACCGGTCGATTGCATTTTTGTTGTATTCTTTCTGATGTTGCTGTGAACACAAGCGAAATCAACTTTTTCGAGATAACACATTCGGTCATTTGTACAAAACATTTCAATGCAGCAAGCACCAAATTGTGAGAAATATAGAAATTCTACGTTTTTTGAAGAAAATACGCATTCCGTGTAGCGCTACACGGAAATTTGTGATATAATACGTTTGAACCAAAGTTCATTGCGGTATGTGAAAAATATCACCGCATGAATTAAACAGGTTTTTAACAATCAATATACTGAATGCCAAAGGAGGACGACTTATGTCAAATAACAAGTTTCAGAACAATGTATCTAACTTAGATATGAAGGATTTCTATACTGCAATGTTGAATTCCCACATGAACTTCCCCGCTGTTATCGTTATGGAAGAACTTGAAGATGGAAGTAATATTTTGCGCAGAGAGATGGAGAACGGAAATCATATTATATTCTTAAAACACTCTGACAATATGTTTTCTGTTTTGCAAAACGAGCTTGCAATAAATCAGGCAAATGTAGTACCTGCTCTTCCTCCTGAAAGCCATGATTTGGAAAGCGAAGAAACTAGGATATGGATTGCGTGCGTGGTAAAGATTACAGAAATATTATCCATAAGCTGCCCTCAGGTTATTTTTGCCCAGGTCGAGGATGCTGCTGTTTCCGAAGATGGAGGAGTGATGTTCCTTCCGGCGAGAAAGCCATATGGGAAGCTTAACATATTGGAAGAATTTGTAAGTATTGCCCACGAGTTAAGGCATGAGTGGCAACGATTAAAACATCCGGACTGGTTTGAGGGATATGTTCACGTCGAAGACCCAACAAGTGAAGAGCAGATGGAGGCATATCGTAACCACAGGACTGAAATTGATGCAGAAGCATTCGCTAGAAAGCTTGCAGGAATGGTGTTCGATGTACCTCTTTTTGGAGGAAAAGCTGAAAAATTGTTAAGTCGAGCACAAGAGATAAAAATAAACATATCAGAAGAGCAAATCGAATACTTAGCAGAATTATTCGACATAGATGATTGGAATAATGATTGAGATGAATCAGAAATCACCAACTTCATCTGCTGCATAAGAAAGCGGAAAGCGAGCTACCGTCCAAAGTAACTCGCTTTCCGCTTTCTTATGCAATTTGCATTGTCTATGCTATACGAAATAGATTTTTACGCGGGAGAAAACAAATAAAAACAAAAGTGCCTCAACGCGCGAAAATGCGTGTCGAGACACTCGACTGGTCTGAGTGACAGGATTTGAACCTGCGGCCTCTACCGCCCAAGAAAATACCGCTATTTTTTATTCCGTTATTGTTGGTAAAACCACATATTTTATTCTCAACCGTGCAATATCCAGTGCTTTTTGCTGGATATTGCACGGTTTTTTTGCGTTTTCTGATAAAAAAATGCAAAAAAAAATGACAAATCGCTGTGCTTTAGATGTGCTTTAGATGTTCTTTTGACAGAGCACCCCAACGGACAAAATCCCCTTTACGAGCTGGCGAAGAACAGCAAAGTCCTTATAATCGACGTGGACGGACAGGCTAACTGCTCACGCTTCTTCACCGAGGAACTGAAAGAGGGGTTGGACAAGGCTCTCGTGAATACCGAGGTATCGCCTGAAACTGCTCTGTGCCACACTCGATACGATAATATCGACATAATCACGGCTACATCGAAGCTGAACGGCATTACATCAAAGTTTGACAGCTTTACGGACGAGGAACAGGCGGCTATCGCTCGGAATATTCTTTCTTTCGGCTCTGCATACGATTATGTTCTCCTTGACTTGCCCCCTGCGCTCACCAAAGTCACCGAACGGCTCATCGGAGCGTGTGATGTGGTATTCATACCGATAGAACTCGGCATATTTTCAATTCAAGGAGTTCCTACCGTTACGGGTATCGTGAAGAAATGCGGAGCGAAATTCGGCGGCTGCATTATAAATAAGTACGACAAGAAGAACTCGGCAGACGCACAGCTCCTTGAATTGCTCAATGAAACGCTTGGAAATAAAACTCTGAAAAGCAAAATCCCGTATAGCAAGGTCATCAAGAACTCATTAAGCGGCGGTCTGACCGCAGGCGAATATATGGGTTGGACAAGTGCGGCGAAAAGCTACGCAGATTTAGCCGCCGAGATAAAAGAAAGGGTGTGATTGAATGGCTAAACTGAAACTCACCAACGCAATAGCCGAGGATTTGAAAACAGCAGCTTCCGACAGCTTCATCGACAGCCTGAAGATGATTGAGATAGAGGATATTCAGCCGAACGAGGACAATTTCTATGAGATTTCGGAGATAGAGGAACTCGCCGAGGATATTGAGCGACAAGGACTTATGAGCGTCCTTGTTGTGGCGGCTGCGGAGAACGGAAAGTATCAGCTTATAAGCGGTCACAGGCGGTTGTCGGCTATAAAGCTCCTTATTGACGAGGGACGGCGCAAGTCCACTACCGTTCCCTGCTATGTCAAGAGCGCAAAATCTCACGAGGAAACGCAGTTGCCGAAGCGACAGACATTCCGGCAGATTTGCTTGAAACCTTCGAGAACGAAGATAATTATCCGAACTGTGACAGCCTGCTGTTCCTCGGAGGACAGGAAGCGAGTACCCTTGAAGCTATTTCAAAGTCACTCGGCAAGGAAACCATTGATGTGGTATCTCAAAACAGAACGAGAAGCCACAAGTCACCGTCCACCTCCGAAAATAACAGCATTTTGGGCAGAGAGCTTATGACGCCCGACGAATTAAAGGTAATGAAAGCGAACGAGTGCGTTCTGATTGTCCGTGCGCTATATCCGTTTTTCTGCCACAAATTCGACATTGAAAATCACAAGAATTATCCGTTTTTGGATGACAGCAACAAAAACTATGCCTACCTGATAGACGGTCTTGTCACGGAGAAAGCTCCCGATATGACCGAAAACTACACCGAGAAAATCCCACCGAAAGCGGTTTCAAAGCCGATTGACGATGAAGAAGCGATTACCGATGTGGATATTCCCGATGATGAAAACAAAGCCGAGGAGGTGTACGAAATGGATACCGACAACATTGACAACGAGTTTTACGAGGAGGACGAGCAGGAACTTGCCGCCGCTATCGAAAAACACGAGGAACAGGAGCGTAACTTGTCAAGCGTACAAGTCTATGACCTAAATCAGCGTTTGGATTTCACCGATGAGGAACTCCCGAACGCAGAAGATATAATCCCTATGGATTTGTCCGAGCCAAAAGTCTTTGGTGAGGAAGATTATAACGCTTTTGTGCAAAGCGCAGAACTTTTCTAACGGATATAGCCGCATTCGGCGGTTCAACACGATGTTGAATTGTTTCGCCCAAAGGCGCAGCAAGGACGCTGCGCCAACAAAGCGAAACAGTTTATACATATACACTATTTTTTCAAGGAGGGTTTTCTTATGGAAAACAACAACAACATCATCACTACTGTCCCCGCTGCCGAGGGTAAGAAGCAGAACGCAGAGAGAAATCCGCTTGCACGTTTCTTCTCTGCGGCAAAGAGCAAGTGCAAGAAGGTTATCACCACCGTTACAACTATGGTGACTATGGCGATTATGACCGCCGTTCCCGCTTTTGCCGAGGGCGAGGGCGAAGGCGGTGTTGTTGACGGAGAGGCTGCCTTTAATCAGGTTGTCGGCTTCTTCGCAACTTGGATAGGTCGTATCGGTCTTGTTGTCGCTTTCGTCGGCGGTGTTATGTTTGCTCTCGCAATCAAGAACGACGACGCAGAAGCAAAGACAATAGGACTTATGACGCTGGCTTCGGGCTTTGTAGTGTTTGCGCTCACGCTCTCGCTCAACTTGTTCGGCATTACGGCTTAATCGTTCCTCGCATAATTTCCGTTTGGTGCTATATGTAGCATTGTGTTCGCTTGGTTATGCGGCGTCCTTGCCGCATTTTTGGCGAACACTTTGCAACATCGTGTTGCACCTTTTTTTGTTGGATTGGGCGGTGCGGTTGATTGTACCGCCTTTTCCTTTTTTCAGAAAGGAGGTCTTTCTATGTGGGGATATGGGCAGTGTATGGACAACATCAAGGGCATTATTAACGAATTAAACTCAATGTTCTCAATGCTTATCGAACTGCTCACAAACGACAGTTTGCTCCAAACAACTACAACGTCCTTGCCCTCTCTTATGTCGGCGATAAAGGCAACCGCACTTACTCTGTGCGTTATGTTCTTCCTGATAGACTTTTTCACAAAATCGCTCCACTTGCAGTGGGTGACTTGGGAGAATGTCTTGATGTTGTTTATCAAGCTGGTGGTGGCAAAGGTCTGTGTTGACAATGCCGAACTTTTCACAACAATTGCTGATTTGCCGATTATTCCCTCGTTTGAGTTTGTCCCGATTGAGAATGTAAAGCCCGTTCTCGCTCGGCTTGACAAGCTGATGAACAGCAAAGAGGTTGATGAGATAATCTGTGCAACCGACGCAGGACGAGAGGGAGAGTGCATATTCCGCTACATATACAACTATGTCGGCTGCAAAAAGCCGTTCAAGCGTTTGTGGATTTCTTCCCTCACCGCCGAAAGTATCAGAAACGGCTTTAATCATCTGCTCCCTGCCGCCGAAAAGGACAATATGTTCAGCGCAGGAATTACCCGTGCCAAGATTGATTGGCTGTGGGGAATGAATATGACAAGGCTTTATACAAAGCATTTCAGAGCGTTATGTTCCGTCGGGAGAGTTCAGACCGCCGTTGTCAATATGATTGCAGAACGTGATAACGAGATAGACCATTTCACCAAGAAGCCGTATTTCAAGCTGAAGCTCGACAACGGTGCAGAATGGTTTGACGATGAGCGTGAGAGTTTTCCAACCCGTGCCGAAGCCGAGAGAGTAAAAGCAAAGTGTGAAAACTCGCCTTGTAAAGTGGTGTTCGTTAATGCAAAGCAGAAAAAAGAAAATCGTCCTCTGCTTTTTTCGCTTACCTCGCTGCAGGTTGAAGCGAATGACAAACTCGGCTTTTCTGCGGCTACAACGCTTGCGGTTATGCAAGCTCCGCTTGCGATAGAAGCGGAGCTTTGCTTATTCGTAATGGTAACGACAGGAAATAATATAGAGCTGTTCGTCCTCAACCTTATACACAAGCCTGTTAACATCGTCAATGCGGCGACTCCAATAGCCACGCAGATTGTACTTTAACGGCTCGGCTTTTCCTATTCCGTCAAAAGGGTTTCGTTCAATATCTTTAATGAGCAGGTTTATGCGTTTGAGAGTTTTCTTGTCCTCGCCCTGCCAATAAAGGTAATCTTCCCACGCTTCATCAGTCCAGATTTTAATCATCGTCCTCTACCTCGATAAGCTCGTGTTTAGAGAGTTTCCCCGAATTAAGCTGGGCAATAGAACGATTAAGGTGAGCCAAGTTTGCGGGACTGTAAAAATAATCATCATCGGATTTATTGTGCAGAGTTACCTCAAAGGGAATTCCGTCACAGCGAATTGTCTGCTTGATGAACATATTGAACGCTGTTGACATATTCAGACCAAGTGCGCTGAAAATCTGCTCCGCTTTAGCCTTATCATCGCAGTCCACACGCATAGTTACGCTTGTTGTTGCCATAAAATCATCTCCTTTAATAACAGTATATTTACTTTGTACCTATATTGTACATCAAAAAGCATACTTTGTCAATACCATTTTTGAAAAAGAAAGGTGGAAAATGATGTTTTTCTTTAAGGTAGAAATATCAAGTTTTGATGACGCTGCCAAAACGCTGTTCATTGTTCCCGAACAGCACAGCGATGAGCAGGGTGTTCCCTTTGAGGATAAAATGCTCACGCAGACTGCCGATTTCAAGCAGTTTGTAAAGTCAACGCAGACTTGTATGGTTGACGGAAAATACACGCAGTACAAGACTGACGGCGTGTTTGAAAGCATTACCGAACAGCAGTTTGAACAACTCAAAGCCGAGGGAAAGGTTGAGGAACTCGACAGCAATTCGTTTTCGATTTCCACGGGCTTCTCGCCTAAAAAGGGCGGCGGCAAAAAGGATTTCAAGACGCTCCTTATAATCGGCGGTGCGGCGATAGTGCTGATTCCCAATTCGTATCGTCATGGAGATTTTCGGGCGATATGTTCATTAGTCTTGCAAGATTTGAAAGACGCTTTTGGTCTTTGAGCCGACTGTATAGAACACGGCACATTTCCTCTGTGAGTTTAGAGTTTGATACGGGTGTACGAATTCCGTTTCGGAAACGGCTGATATACGACGGGTCAATGTTCAGGAGCTTTCCAAACCGAACGTTGGAAAATTCAGCTAATTCAAGTACCGCAGAAAAGCGATGTCCGAATTTATCGTGGGAATGTAACACTGCGGGCGCTTCCTTTGGCACTTTTTTCGGTTCTTCTCCGTCATAAAGCCAACGCAGGATTTCGCCTTTGATTTGCTCTGCGGAAAATGCAGCGGGACAGCCGATTTCGTTCAAAACTTCTTTTGTTTTTCCGTGTTCATCAGCAAACGAATAAATGGCAAAAACAAATCTTAACGCACTATTTCCACCGTTTTTCGGCACACGGCTTCCCTTGCAGATACGGTCAACCGCGGAACGGTCGCAGCCGATAATACCGGCAATGTCGGTCGGCTTTGCACCGATTATTTTCATGATTTTGTTTAATCGTTCCGTAAAGACGGCGCATATTCAGGCATATATTCAGCAGCTCGCCGCTCTTCCAAAGTCTACAAGAGCCGGGACGAAGAAGCAGGACGGTGAAACGCTTTCGCCCTCAACAGTACGGCGTTATCTTACTGTTTTACAGTCCATATTCAAGCAGGCTGTGAAGCTGGGACTTATCCCGGACAGACCCGCCAAAGCTGAAAAGCTCACCATACCGAAAGCAAAGCAGCCGAAAATTGAGATATTCAGCAAGCAGGAAGCCACTCAGATGTTGGCTTGTCTGGAGCAGGAGGATCTCCTGTTCCAGACGCTGATACAGCTTGCAATATTCATGGGAGCAAGGCGGGGCGAGCTGGTAGCACTGAAATTCTCTGATGTGGATTTCGAGCAATCCAAAATCACCATTGAACGAGCGGCGGTGAAGCTCAAAGGCGAAAAGACAATAATAAAGCCCCCGAAAGATTATGAGGTGCGGACTGTTACGGTAAATCAGAGCTGCCTTGAACATATTCGGATTTTGCAGGCTGAAAAAGCGAGGGAGGCCGCCCGGCTCGGTACTCAATGGCACAATGAGGGCTGGCTCTTTACCACATGGAACGGCGAAATAATGAACCCGCAGACACCTACAAAGCAATTCAGCAAGTATCTGGAGCGGCACGGACTGCGGCACCGGAAATTTCACAGCCTGCGGCACACGTCAGCCACGCTTCTACTTTATGCCGGCGTGAATATCAAGCAAGTGCAGGGACGGCTCGGACACGGCGACATTGAAACAACTAACAAGTATCTCCATGTTTTGGAAGAAGCGGACGTTGAAGCGGCGAAAGCTCTTGACATTATGCTGCTCCCGAAACCCGCCCAGCAGGAGAAAAACATCTCATAACAGGAAAGCCGCTCGGAATTCGGGCGGCTTGTTCATTGTGTATCGTTAAGTTTCGTTGAGCGGCGTTTTGCGGAAATGGCGCACTCATGGCGCACTATCGGCGATTTTCCCGGACAAAACCAAAACCGCCTTGCAAGCCTCGTTTAGCTTGTAAAGCGGTTTCGTGTTGGTCTGAGTGACAGGATTTGAACCTGCGGCCTCTACCACCCCAAGAAAAACCGCTATTTTATATTCCGTTATAGTTGATAAAACCACATATTTTATTCTCAACCGTGCAATATCCAGTGCTTTTTGCTGGATATTGCACGGTTTTTTTGCGTTTTCTGACAAAAAAATGCAAAAAGAAATGAAAAATCGCTGTGCTTTAGATGTGCTTTAGATGTTCTTTTGACAGAGCACCCCAACGGACAAAATCCCCTTTATACCCTTATTTTACACCGTATATTGCGAATTGTCAATATCTGTAATTGCTTTTTTACCTACTCCACTATGTGTGGATTGATAGAATGGAGGTTATTATGAAAATCATTTTCAAGAACGATGAACACGAGGAAAGATACTACGCTGCCCTCGCCAAGATGAAATCAACCGACTGCTATCACCGTGCGGTTGCGTATCTGTTCACGCTCGACAGGGATTGTGCAAGGCACATTGACGATGTGTTCGACTTCAGAGAGGACGGTATCAATCCTGACGGTCTGCACAGCGGTTGGCAGACAGGCACATCAGTTCAGACAACACGGCTTGCGTTTAATCTTTGGAACGGCTTCATTGAAAAGGGCGAGGAAAAGCGGTTTACTCCCGATGAGATATTCACCTCAACCTACGCTAACTACTACTTTGAAGCAATCAAGTTGAGATACCCCGAACACGATTATAACGGTTAAACTCCTCCAAAGGATTTAACAGTACGGCAA